>JBIKZJ010000159.1:0-13057 GCA_044354755.1 Schlesneria sp.
TGCGGTTCTTAACTGTGGATAAAACGCCCTCCTTAACATGGTTTGAAAGCTCTCGATGTTGCGAGCCGACCAATCGGGATGTCCCCGCATAATCTCCGCTGCAGAGGCAAAGACCGATCCAATCCAACCCGCTTGCAATCGATCCTGATCGGAACCTGCGGTAAAGCCTTGAAGACCCGACCATGAGTTAAGGATCGAGATGGCGCGCGCGGCGTAAACATCGTCATCTGTGAAGTACCACAGCAGCGACTGGGCATAAGCCGCAATCGCGTCGTCTCGGGAAACATCAGCGTCCTTGTCAACCGAGTTGATCGTTCGCAGGCCATGTGCGCCTCGGGTGGCATAGCCCGAGGTCCTCAATTGTTCAAATTCGCTTTTCCACGGTTGTGCTCCCGCTTTGATCCGACCTTTGACGAAGTCGAGTTCCGCTGCGGAATTGATTCCGCCCGGGTGGATGAAGTCCATTGCGGAAGCTATGGTTGTCCATGTTCCGAGAATCCACAGTACGGCTGTCTTCAACATATTGTATCTCAAGTCGTTTATTTCTCAGGAAACTTCGTGTGCCACGCATTTTGTACCGAACGTCAAAGGTAACGCGGGCGTCTTCGCCGCGCGTTAACCGCTTCGGTCAGTGATTTTATCGCCTCAGTTGGGGTTTTGGAAACGAAAACGTTCATTCAACTTTGGTATTTGGTCGTTATTGGTATTTGGTCGTTAATTGGAATCGCACTAGGGACGGCCATTACTGGCCGCCCCCCGCACAGATCCGTACGTGCGGAACTATCGCATACGGCTCCGACCATTGGATATTGACGAGTCGCGTCGGATTGGGATCAATTGGAATACACCTGAAGCCCAAGGACCCCAGATCGAAGTCAATCCCTGGAACGACGCCAAATCTCGCGGCGAGAAATGTCTTGACAAGGCTGTCGGGAACGGTAAGCTCAACGCGAGTTCGAATTCGCCATCAACTAAGCTGACACTTCAAGCCATCTGCCAAATTCATTTCTTATTAGTCGAATCAAAACTATGGATGATATAACGCTATTTATCGGAACTTACGACCTTGAAGAAGAGGTCAATGTTAATGAATACCTTAAAGAAATTGGCTCTTCGTTTATGGAGCGAAAACATCTCAACACGCTAAAGCCTACCATCATATTTTCAGTTTCCCCCGGAGACAACTTCGCGATCATTATCAATCAGCCAGGTTCCCCCAAATTAAAGATAGAGGCCAAATCAAGTTGGACCTTTCAGCCTGGACAGCCTTTTGAGGCGGATTTTTTTGGCCTAGAGACGAAGACAACTTATGTCGCGCACATCGAAGGAGAGAAAATCGTAAGCAAAAACGTGGTGAATGACGCCAATACCATCAGCATGGAAATGGTATATCAAAGAATGTTTACGATCGAATTTTCAGTGGGAAGTGTAAAGGCCAAGAGAATTTTCAGAAAAACAGGGGGAACTAAGTGAAAAAATTAATTGCGGGTTGGCCGAGATAATACGATTCATGACGGCGGAGTGGAAGGAGGCACAAGCCTCTCAAGGGGCAAGAAATCACACGATTTTCGCGATCTGACTGCTGCAAAACGCAAAAGAACGCGATGAAGTCGTCACGAGGCTGACAAAAATCCTGCCTCGTTGTTTTTTGTCCAGCGAGTGGATCGTGAATTTGCCTCCGTCCGATTTTTTCGAATCATTGTTAGTCAGAAGTTGGCAATCATTCGCGGACTCGGGGACACATGCAGTGTAGAGCCGGAAATTCGACTGCGGGTCGCACGGATCGTCTGGGGATGACCAGACACCGCGGACGGAGCCAATCCCCTTTCCGCCACGGATCCCCTGCCGAATTCTTCCGCACCGGACAAATCAACAACTACCGCCGAGCGGGAGGCACGCACAAAGGGAACGGCGCTTGAAACCTGTGTGTTTTCTCACAGTGTGAGAAAGCCGCAAGCGGCTTCCCCAACGTAGCCATCATCGTTCAGCGTGATATGGCTCCGTCGTGAACCAAACAATCGTTCAAAACCGCCGATTTCACCATCAATGAGTGTAAATCTACGCGAATACTCTGGCAAAACGAGACCGTTCGCGGTTCGCATCAAGCCGGATTTTTCTGATGAATTTTCTATCTGAATCTTTACAAGAATGATGATCTCAATTCGTTGGAGGCGAGATTAAAACGATCATCGTCTCGTGAGCGAGCCTCATCACGCGGAGAGATGATGGCTACGTTGGGAGAAATCAACGGGGTTAGGACTCATTGACAGCCAATTAACGAATTCTGATTGACACCCAATTAACGAATTCTGAAACCGATTTGATGCCACGACCACGACGAGTCGATGAAGCGGGCTGATTTGACCATGCACTCAATCGTGGTCATGGCCGGTCGCAGATTTTTTGGACAGACGACGATGATTCCGCGTTGGAACGAATCCTGACGGAAGGACTGGCAGATTGGGATGTTTCGGTTTTCTGGTTTCCATGGATGCCAAATTATTGGCATCTGGTATTGCGCCCGAAGTAACCGTTCACAGCGAAGTAAGGCGACAGGCACCGTTTTCCCGGCAAAACGATGAGTGAATAGTTTGAGCGATTTGGCGGATCTTCATTTTGTTGCGGGAAAAATGAGCCAATCCCCGAACTGTGAACGGTTACCCGCGATCCAACGCCGCATCAATCGGGTGATGATCCGAAATGGGATGCAGAGATTCTGCCAACGAATGCGATTTTCTTGGTGAAATCGCTATCATCCTTACGATCATACGATCGGTTTGATTTTCCAGGGGAATCTCGGGCGTGATTTCTTTTGCCAGGGGGACGATGAACATGTGGCGCAAACGGTATCAATCATTCTGGGTGCTGGGACTGGGGATGTTGCTGGGGTTGTTGCTGACGGGGTGTGGGTCCGCGAAGACTCAGACTCCGCCGGGACCTGCGGAATCGACCGCTGCTCCGAAAACGGGTACAAGCCCCGTCGAGTCCTCGGCCATGCCGGCGGAATCAACCGAAAATTCTCCGGCAGTCGCGCTGGTCCCGACCGCCACCAACGGGACGGCCGAGTCCACCTTTCAACAGGTTCTGGTCGCCTTTCAGGAAGGTCGGCTCGAAGCGGTTTTTGATTTTCTTCCTCCCTCCCATCAGGCCGAGGTCGAACAACTACTGCAGACCTTCACCGAAAAGATGGATCCCGAGCTCTGGTCCGAATTGTTTCAGTTGCTGAACAAATCGGCCAACCTGTTGAAATCCAAAAAGGAACTGATTCTCAGCCTGGATGGAGTGAAAAAACTGCCACAGATCGACGCGATCAAGCCTTATTGGGAGGGGATTACCAACGGACTCCGTGACGCGGCGACCAGTGACATTGCCGACCTGAAACAACTGAAGCGAGCCAATACCCGGCAACTCCTCGCAACAGGAAGTCGCCTGCTGGCGGGAATGCAACTCCCCTCATTTGCCGATGTTGAGGTGACCACGGTGCAGGCCACCGACGAGCAGGCAACGTTGTCGTATCGGGATGCGAAGAATGCCGCGCCGAAGCAAGTGGAATTCGTCCGGGTCGAAGGAAAATGGCTCCCTCAGTCAATCGCAACCGGGTGGCCCGTTGCGATGGCAGACGCAAAAGCACGTCTGGCGGCACTCCCCTCGCAACTGGCCATCCTCAAACCCGAAGCGATGCGGCAGATGTCATCCATCGCCGGAATGCTCGATCAATTGCAAGGGGCGAAAACCAAAGACGAATTCAGCGCCGCAGTTGTGCCGTTGGTCTTTACCGTGGCGTTTGGTGCCCAGATGGCCCAACAGGCTCTTGAAGATGCCGCCACGACGCCCCGTGAAGGGAATGCCGTCCACCTGATCATCAATCGAGAGCTGACTGATGGCGAACTCACCCGTCTGAAAACAGCGGTCTTTGAATCGCTGGGTGACTCTGCCGCCAATACCGACTATGAGTTCATCCCCAATGATGGAAAAACCCGATGTCGGTTTGTTCCGATCACCGATCTCCCAGGCCTGCTCACCGTATTGAAAAAACATTTTGAGGGGACTTCGGTTCGTTTCGATGCGGAGACGAAAACAATTTTTGTCGATGGAAACTAGAATGATTCTGCAGGAAAGCGATTCGAACGAACTTTCGCCGATTTGCGGTCTGTTTGCAGGCAAGATTCGTTGGACTCTGGCGAGTTGATCGCCAATACTTTTCCACCGAACTTCGCGAGATTGCCGCGTCGGTCACGATCTGAAACTTCCATTGAAACCGGCGGATGCGTTTTGTTTTCGCCACCGAGAAGAATATGTCTCCTTTGATCGTAACGCCCAAACGACGGTATCTGGTGAGCTCGAACCCCAAGCGAGTTCCCCATCTTTTCACCGATGTGCTGATTATCGGTGCGGGGATTACGGGAATTCGTGCGGCCCTGGCGATCGACCCCCACCTGAATGTTGTGCTGGCAACAAAAGATCGATTGAAAGAATCGAACAGCGCCTACGCTCAGGGGGGAATCGCAGGAGTCTTCGACCCGGTGGACAACTTTGCCAACCATGTCGCCGATACGATGGCGGCAGGGAAAGGGCTTTGCAATCGGGCGATTGTCGAAACGGTCGTCAAAGAAGCCCCGCAGCGAATCAGTGAACTGATGCAGATGGGGGCGTTGTTTGATCAGACCGATGGTGAAATCGCCCTGACGCAAGAAGGGGGGCACAGCCATCGTCGTGTGGTTCATGCCCTGGGGGATGCCACAGGAAAAGAGGTGATGCGAGCCTTGATCGAGCGGGTACGCAGTGTGCCGCAGATTGATATTTGGGAAAATACCTTTACGCTCGACTTGCTAACGCACGAGGGGGAATGTCGTGGAGCTCTCGTCTGGAATGCGAGTCATGGCAAGACGTTTGTCTGGGCCAAACAAACCATTCTCGCCACGGGGGGGGCTGGCAGGCTCTATCGCGAAACCACGAACCCGGAAATCGCCACCGCCGACGGGCATGCCATGGCATTTCGAGCGGGTTGTGAATTGCGTGATATGGAATTTATGCAGTTCCATCCCACCGTCCTCTATATTGCCGGATCCTCCCGGCATCTGATTTCCGAGGCGGCTCGGGGGGAAGGGGGATTGCTGCGAGATTGTCTCGGGCACCGCTTTATGCCTGACTATGACTCGGCAGCGGAATTGGCTCCGCGGGATATCGTCAGCCGTTCGATCACGCGTCAGATGGAAAAGACCCGGCATCACTGCGTCTATCTCGACCTGACGCATCTGCCTCCTGCGCTGATTATGGAGCGGTTTCCGCACATTAGGCAGGTCTGTGCGCAATTCGGTCTGGATCTGCTGCGTGATTTGATCCCCGTGCGACCGGGAGCCCACTATATGATTGGTGGTGTGACGGTTGACTCCGAAGCGCGAACGACATTGCCACGACTCTGGGCTGCGGGGGAAGTCACCTCCAGTGGGTTACACGGCGCGAATCGGCTGGCGAGCAACAGTCTGCTGGAAGGGTTAGTCTACGGGCTGCGCACCGGAAGAAACGCGTCAATGGCCGCTTGTGGAGAGATGGATCAGTTTACAGCTCTTTCGCTGCGGTCGGATGCCGTGAACGAACTGGCGACCGAGAGTCGTTTTGTTGCACCGAACGAAGCACCCGAAAGCTCGAACCTCAAGCTCGATGACCTGCTGAATTCACTCAACAGCGAGATGTGGCGGAAGGTGGGGATTGAACGGAATGCCGTGGATCTGGAATCGGCGATGCATCAGATCGAATTCTGGGATCGGTACGTCGGCCCACAAGAATTCGCGATCACCAAGGGGTGGGAACTGCAAAACCTATTGCTGGTGGCTCGATTGATGATTACGGCGGCGTTGAATCGTCAGGAAAGTCGCGGCACGCACTTCCGCAGCGACTTCCCCCAAACCGATCCCAACCAGGCGACGCATCTGAATCTGTTGGATCATGCGCCAGCGACATCTCACACGGCCACGTCCCACACGGCCACATCCCGTGCAGCCACATCCCGTGCAGAGGGTTAGCTCCAGTAATTTTCGCCGTGCCAGTTCATGGGTGGCTTGGTCTGCACTTCGATATCACCGTTGACTGACATCTGGCAGGCGAGCCGCAAATTGTTTTCGTTCCCGAGGCGGGCGAAGAAGGTCAGCGGGTGAGCGGTCATCGAGACTTTCTCGAAGACCCCTTGTTTCGAGCAATTTTCCAGACCCTTCTTGACCATCACCTTGCAGCTGGTGCAGAGCCCGAACCCCATGCAATTCACATAGTTATGTGGAGTTGGGTAGAGCTGTACCCCAGCCTTCATCGCTTCATAACGCAAGTTCGCCCCGGCGGGAACTTCGATCGATTTCTTCTCATTCACAAATGTTACGGTCGGCATGTTGGATGCTCTTCCCAAAGCAATGTGTTCACGAACAGATCGAATACAACTTTATGATATTCTCTCGATCAAGTCGAACGCAATGTTCCGGATGCGGTTCTGACCGCTGCGCGGGGCAAATTCGCCAGAATTCCGTTCTCTGGGAATTGGTCGACTCGCTGCCGTTGCCTCGAATTCCGTGAAAGAACAATTTGTCGACGTGCAGAATGGCAGGTTGTCAGGTTGTCAGCTAAAATTCCGTTGAGTCGATTGTGAATGTTCCCCGAGTCATCGAGACCGAATCAAGATGAAAACGATTCTGCCAGTAGTGTTCGCCCTTCTCACAGGTTTGTGCTGGGGTGCGTATGGCCCGGTACTGGGTCAGGCACGTACGTTTGAGAAAAGTCCGTTCAAACCCTACGTCATGATTGGGGTCGCTTACCTGTTGTGGGGTGTCATCGGCGGATTGGTGGGAATGGTTGTCAAAGGGGACAGCTTTAGCTTTTCTCGTAACGGCATCACTTGGGGTTTTGCAGCCGGAACGCTCGGGGCTTGGGGTGCACTTGCTTTGACGCTGGCGATGTACAACGGTGGAATGGCCATGCCACAGGTGGTCATGCCGATCGTGTTCGGGACCGCTGTTTCCGTCAGCGCAATCATCGCTGTCATGACGACAAAAACTCAGGCAGATCCTCGACTTTGGCTGGGGATCATCGGAATGGGCCTCTGCATTGTGACAGTCGCCTACTACACACCGCACGCAACTCCACATAGCCCAAAACCCGCGACCCCTGCAGAAGTTTCCGAGCACAAGTAACATGGGTTAGGGTGTTCGGTCCGTTTGTTCGGACTGTTGGGGGCTCTGACTTGGTTCTGTCATGAATCCAGTATTCGCCCCTGAACCGATCTCGTGATCTGCGTTGACTGGCCCCCTGGAATATCCAGGGGCACCCTTAATTCCAACTTTAGGAATCGATCATGGCGTTTTCCTCAACGCGACGCGATTTTCTCCAGCAAGTTGGTATGGCCGGTCTGGTTTCACTGAGTGTGACTCCCCCCCGATTTCTGGCCCATGCGGCCGAGACTTCAGCGTCAAACTCAGCCAACGGACGCGTGCTGGTGATGATCCAGCTGGCCGGGGGTAATGATGGGTTAAATACCCTGATTCCCCATGGTGATGAAGCCTATTATCGAGCTCGTCCCGGAATTGCGATTCCTAAAAATCAGGTGCTGCGGATCAACGATCGACTCGGACTCCACCCCCGATTAAACGGGCTGAAAGAGCTTTACGACGAGGGAAAGCTGGCGATTGTTCAAGGGGTTGGTTATCCGACTCCCGATCGATCCCATTTTCGCTCGATGGATATCTGGCACTCGGCACAGCCGCAGAACGAAAACCCGCGTGATGGCTGGCTTGGCCGAGGGTTAGAGTGGCAATTGGATCGTGAACCGGCGAAGGCCGAGGGACTGACGCTGGGGACGGACAAATTGCCCTTGGCATTCGTCAGCGGTCGGATCAGTGTCCCAACGTTGCGGCGACTGGAAGACTTTCAGCTGGTCGACGGGAAAGGCCCAGAATCGCTGCGGAAATTAAAACGGGAAACGCTCGATCGGATGGTCGATGTCTCTTCCCAAGATTCTGCCTCGGGAAGCGAACTCGATTTTTTGCGTCGAGCGACGGCGACCGCCTTCCGAAACGCCGACCGCTTGAAAAGCCTGAGTACAAAATATCAGCCTGCTGCCGAGTATCCCGATACCGGATTAGCCAGTCGCCTGAAGTTGATCGCGCAGATGATTGTGGCCGAACTTCCCGCGCGGATGTACTTTGTCAGCCTGGACGGCTTCGACACGCATGCCCAGCAAGAAGGGGGACACGCCGCGCTGTTGGGAGAACTGGGGGGCGCGATTCGGGCGTTCGAACAAGACCTGGCTGGTCATGGGGCGAGCCAGCGGGTGATGCTCTCGACCTTCTCTGAATTCGGTCGGCGTGTCGCCGAAAATGGAAGTCTGGGAACGGACCACGGAGCGGCTTCGATGCTCTTCACGATGATTCCTGGTACGACAGGGATCTCTGAAAATGCAGGAGCCCCCGGAAAAGCAGGGCTGTTTGGGACTCATCCCAGCCTCACGAATCTGGATGACGGGGACCTGACTTACAGCACCGACTTCCGCTCGGTTTACGCGAGCTTGCTGCGCTGGTTAGAAATCCCTGCCGAACCGGTGCTGGGACCAGGGTTCAGCCCGCTGGAATTTGCCTGACGATTCATGGGAGCTGTAACGATCTTTTCGTGCCGCCGTTCGTGCCACCGTCTCTCGTAGCACAGCGTCAGATTTTGTGATCCCGCAGTGCTCGTTATGTTTTTCCCAAGTTGGAATTGACAATTTGAGCAGTGTCCCCGGTCACGAGTGTCCCCGGTCACGAGCGAAGGTCACTAACAAAAAAACACTGCTTGCCCGAGGACGGGCAAGCAGTGGCATGTCTGGCTAATCAAAATCCTGAGTTGGACGGGATTCCCAAGCCTGTTTTCCCGGCGTCAACTTCGACTTAGGCTGATTCTCAGGTCGTAGGTCCGTAGGTCCAGGGGAGGAATTCTTCGTCGCCGATTCCCTGTTCTTCGCTCTTGGTTTTCTTACCACTCGCGACCGCAACGACCTCCTCGAAGATCTCCCGGCCCACCTCTTCCAACGAGACGCCGTCGAGAATCTTGCCGGCGTTGATATCCATGTCATCGATCATGCGATCATACATGGGGGTGTTGGTGGCAATTTTAATGGTCGGCACCGGCTTGCAACCAAAACAGCTGCCGCGACCGGTGGTAAAGCAGACCACGTGAGCTCCCCCGGCAACCAGTCCGGTGACCGAGGCGGGATCATAACCGGGGGTATCCATGATGACGAACCCCTTCCGGTCGATCAGTTCGCCGTATTGATATACTCCGCGCAGAGCCGAGGTTCCCCCCTTGGCGATCGCCCCTAGCGATTTTTCGTAGATCGTGGTCAAGCCCCCTTTTTTGTTTCCGACCGAGGGATTGATGTCGATCCGCTGGCCGAATTTGGCGGTGTATTCAATCCACCAGCGAATTCGTTCGAGCAGTGCTTCACCCACTTCACGGGTCACCGCGCGACGTGTGAGCAGGTGTTCCCCACCGTAGATTTCCGGTGTTTCGCTCAGCACCGAGGTTCCTCCGTGGGCGACCAGCATGTCACTGCAGTAGCCCAGCGCGGGATTGGCGGTTGTCCCGCTGTTTCCATCGCTACCGCCACATTCGAGGCCAAGCATCAGTTCCGAAACAGGAATTGCTTCCCGGCGAGCGCGATTGATTTCCGGCAGCATTTCGTGAATTTGTGCCACAGCCCGTTTAACGGTTTTGGCGACCCCTCCCTGATCCTGAATATTCATCACCAGCGGTTGATTGGGGGATGGCGAATTCCCCAATTGCAACAGGCCGCCATTTTCCATCAGGAAGGACGCTTGGGCCGTCTCGCACCCGAGTCCAATCACAATGTAGGCCCCAATGTTGGGATGGCGAGCGACGTTGGCCAGTGTGCGGGTCAACTGCTGATGGTCATCCCCACCATACTGGATGGCACAACCGCCGCGATGGACTAGCGGCACGATGCCGTCGACGTGGGGGAAATCGGCCAGGATCTGCTGATCAAATTTTTGTGCCGCGTATTTCGAGGTGGTCGCCGAACAATTCACGGTCGAGACGATCCCAATGTAGTTGCGGGTGCCGATTTTGCCGTTCTGACGACGATATCCCTGAAATGTCCGTCCATGAATCGGCGTCGGTTCTGGGGGGATTTCGGAACAAAATGCGTAATCCAGACTGAGCTCACCGGCGGTGACATTATGAACATGCACCCAGGTTCCCTGGGAAATCGGTTGTGAGGCAAAGCCAATCGTTTGGCCAAACTTCTTGATGGGCTGTCCCTGTGCAATCGACTTGATCGCGATTTTGTGGCCCATGTCGATCGCTTCGCGTGCAAACAATTCGCTCAGGCCAGGAAGCGTAATCGGGCTTCCCAGCGGGACGTGTCGAGCGGCAACAGCAATGTTGTCATCAGCATGCAGGCGAACAAATGCGGGGGGAGTCATGAGGCAATCCACTTTCGAGCTTTGAGGGTCGAGGGTCGAGGGTCATTTCTGGTGAAATACTCTAGTGAGATACTCACGTGAAATACGGAGATCCGTGATTCCATTCCTGGTAATCCGGATTGATGGTGATCCGGCTTATTCGTGTCGCAGGGCTTCGATCGGGTCCATCCGCGCGGCGGATCGTGCGGGATAGATCCCGAAGATGATTCCAATCGTGACGGAAATGCCAAACGCAATCGGCAGGCTCCAGAAATTAACGCGTGGTACCATTTCTACAAAGATCTTTCCCATTTGTGATTCACCGGACGAGCGATCCAGCACGTAGTTATACGCCACATGCTTAATCCCCAAAAAGGCCAGCGGTGTCGCCAGCCCCATGAGAATACCGATAATCCCACCTGCCCCGGAAAGAACGATGGTCTCCGTCAGGAACTGGTTGATGATATCGCGCTGTCGGGCACCAAGGGCCCGCCGGATACCGATCTCGCGCGTTCGCTCGGTCACGGTTGCCAGCATGATATTCATAATGCCGATCCCGCCGACCACCAGGCTGAGGGCCGCAATCAAGCCGAGTACGATATTAAAGATCAGACGAATTTGATCCGCCTGCCGCAACAGTTCCAGTGGCACGATCACATCGTAATCGGACTTGCCGGCATGCGATCTTTTCAGCGATTCTTTGACTACTTCCGAGGTCGGAACCACATCTTCCCGATTTTTCACTTTCAGCGTAATCTGGTTCAATTCGACTTGTTCCGCCGAGAATGTCCCGCTCATACGAGTGAAGATCATGTCCCCGATGCGGCTGCGAAATGTGCTGAGCGGAATGTAGACATCCTTGTTGTATTCCTGGCCTGACAGACTGCCACCGATCGCCGCGGAAGACGAGCGGGATCGCATGACTCCGACAATCAGGTAGCGGGCATTCCGGACCAGGATCGATTGCCCCAGCGGATCTTCGAAGGGAAACAATGAGGACGCAGTTTCGGCTCCCAGGACCGCCACGTTCGCGACTTCCGATTCATCTTCATCGCTGAGGAATCGTCCACGCAGCACCTGCAAGTGGTTCATATCCTGGTATTCGGTCGTACTGCCGACCAATCGGATATTCAGAGTTCTTTGCAAATAGCGTGATTCACTGATTACTTCACGCATCCGGACGGCCCCAGTAATGGTTGGCAGCGTCTTCGTCAGTAAATCGTAATCGGAACGAAGCAAGCCATATTGAGGGACGCTGAACCGACCACGACCGCCACCACCACCACCCGAGGATTGCGTATCTGCAGGGGGTTTGACGGTGATGATGATAATGTTTGTTGCACCGAGCGCAAGGACCTGCTGTTGGGCTTGGGCACTCGCCCCTTCACCGATCGCAATCATCGCGATGACAGAAAAGACCCCAATCACGATCCCCAGCATCGTCAATCCCGACCGCAATTTGTGCAATAACAAGCTCTTGAGCGCCAGGCGAACGGTGCGGATGGTTTCAGTGAATGGCATGGAACGCTCGGAATTATTATGGAGGAAAGCGGGGCGGGGAACATCCGTTCAGCGGGGCGGGATTGAGCTTTACGGGGAGTTTACGGAATGACCTTGTGAGCCTGAGGGCGGTTGTGATTCTCAAAATCGGGCTGACCACCCCAGCCCAATTTTCGATGTAGAGTGCCATAGTAACTGTGATCAGGCAAGCGGGCGAGCTGAAAGTTGACGGATGCTTTGCGAATTTCGATTCGATCGTCCGGTTTTAAGAGTCGTTTAATCTGTCCGTCAATCACCAGTGTGGCCCCGGCAGGCAATTCCGGTGCCGTCAACGAATAGACGCAATTGGCACTGTCGACCAGCGGGCGATTGGTTAAGGTGTGAGGGCAGATGGGTGTAATCACGAAGGCCTGCAGATCCTGCCGCAACAGCGGCCCACCCGCCCCCAGACTGTGAGCGGTCGAGCCGACCGGGGTGCTGACAATCAGTCCATCACACCGATACGTCGTCACATGCTCGCCATCAATCGCCAGATTGATATGCAAAATCCGCAGGGCCGCCCCCGCCATGATCGAGACTTCGTTTAATCCCAAGTGTTTTTCCTGTGATCCATCCGCGTGCAGCAGGCGACACTCAAACATCAGATGGTCAATCACTTTGTATTCGCGGGCAAGCAGTCGCGGGAATTTTTCGACAAACTCATCGGGGGATAACTCGGCCAGAAATCCGAGTCGTCCCAGATTGACTCCCAGAATCGGTCGCTGCTGAGCCCCCAGTTGCCGGCAAGTGCGGAGGATGGTTCCGTCGCCTCCCAACACAATCACAATATCCGTCTGTCGCCGTCCCAGTTTCAATTCGTCGGGAGTTCCAAAAACATTTAACTTGACCCCGGGTTGCCGGGAAAGAAAATCGACGATCGACCGACGAATGGATTCGACCTCGTTCCCTTCGGAACGGCTGGTTAGAGCCAGACGGAATGGTCCCTGACCGGATGATGTTCGGGTGCTCACAAGCGATTGTCCGCTCACTGTTTCGCCCAACAAATGAGAAAGAAAATGGGTGGTCAGATCCCGTGTTGCTGACTGTCACAGGCACCACTTCCGACCGAACTCAGATCATAA
>JBIKZJ010000531.1:0-3958 GCA_044354755.1 Schlesneria sp.
TCATTGGCATCCGTCGGCGCAACTCAGTTCATGGTGATGAATCTGCCACCACTCGGCGATACCCCCAATTCCATCACCAACCTGACCACTGGTCAGCGAATCGCGTTCAACGGGCTCATCGACGCGAACAATCAACTGCTGAAGCAAGAGTTGGATACGCTCTCCAGTTCCTTGGGGCTGACAATTTACCAGCCGGATATTTATGGCTTGTTTCTGAAAATCCAGGCTAATCCCAGTTCCTACGGATTTTCCAACATTACCACCGGTGCCGTGATCGACGGAAATCCCGACCCGACGGGCTATCTGTTTTGGGATAGTGTTCATCCCACAAGCGCTGCTGGTACGCTGATTGCCGGAGTGGCGCTGGCAACCGTCCCCGAACCATCGACCGGCGTACTTTGTAGTGTGGCCGCATTCTTCATCCTCATGAAGGCCCGTCGCCGTCCCTGCAAACAGAGGTGATCGCCCACTGGTCTCAGTTGTCAGTTGCCAGTTGCCAGTTGTCAGTTGCCAGTTGCCAGTTGCTTGAAAGTTCTGCTGTTCCGATTCGTGCGATTCGTTTGATTCGTGGTTCACAATCTTCGCATTTTTTGCAAAGGATGTGATTCACGAATTGAATGACGCACTGGCTTTGTGGTTGAACCGTTTTTTCAACGCGAGTCCGGGCGATCCCCTGTTTCCAATCCGCTGTAGACTTCGACCCCTTCGAGAAACGTCCAAAGCACTTTGGCCTGGTGAATCTGATGCTTGGGAATCTTGAACAAGCTTTTGTCCAAACGGTCTCTGCGGGAAGTCCGGATGGCTGTGGGATCGCCGGTTCGCCGTCGGCAGCAGGCCGCACCACGACCAAAGGGGCGCTCGGGGACTGGGCCATTGCCGCTGCGCGAACAATCAGGAATTGCAGTAGGAACGCCGTGAGAACCAGACTTAACGCTTTCGTGATGTCGTCAAATCGCTTTCCGCAACAAACGCTTTACGGACGTTTGCAGAGCTTGTTGATAAAATCCGGTTTCTTGAGATTCTCATTCTGAATTGACAAATTTCGTTTTCTCAAGATCAAGATCGACAACATCGCTTTCCCGACTCACGACGCATAGGCGCGGGACCATAATTCGAACGTCAGCAAGGTGTGAATCCGCGCCGAGTGGTTCTGGCCAGCCGCATGCTCACTGAGCAATCGCTCGATCGCACCACGCTGAAAATAACGGGGCAGAGTCACGGAATCGTCGAGCAGGCAGCTGCGCGTCCAATCGCGCAGCTCACCCCGAAACCAGCGATCGACGGGCATCGAAAACCCCTTTTTACGCCGTTCGATAATCTCTGCAGGAAGGTAGCGCCGGGCAATCTCACGCAGGGCGATTTTCGTCGTTTGGGGCGAGGCCTTCAAGTCGATTGGCAAGTGGCTGGCCACCTCGGCCAACTGGTGGTCCAGCAGGGGGGCCCGCGATTCCAGCCCGAATGCCATCGTTGCATAGTCCCCCTTCAGCAGTAAACGGTCAGCCAGAACCGTCCCCTGATCCAATTCTAATGCCGCATTCAGCGGTGAAAGTCCTGTGGAATGTTTGCCAGATTGACCCAGCGAATCGAACTGGCAACCGATGAGCTCGGACAACTCAGGACGATACAAGGCGAATCGCTCCCAACCCTCCCAGCTCTGTCGCTGATATTCGCTGCGACAGGCGGGGGCAAGCACCATCGCCAGTCGCGATTGAAGTTTTCGCCAGCCCATCCGATCCGGACCACAGGCTGCCAGACGCGAAATCGGGAAGAGACGATTGCTGAATTGGGAAAGCCAGTGAAAACGGCCAGGGATCCCGGTCGTTCGTTTGTATTTGCGGTATCCGGCGAAGAGTTCGTCGCCGCCATCTCCCGTGAGCACCACTTTGATATGCTCGGACGCAGCCTGGCTGAGTGCCATCAGCGGCAGAACCGCCATGTCCGCCAGCGGTTGGTCAAACAACGTCGCGGCAGCGGTCAGAACTTGACGCATGTCAGCGGGGGCAAAAGGGAACTCGTGGTGCCTGGTCCCAAACGTGTTCGCGACCGCTCTCGCAAAAGGAGCTTCATCATGCTCACTCCCCGGAAACGAAATGGAAAAGGTTTGCAGCGGCTCAGGATTCATGCGGCTGGCCAGTGCCGTGAGCAGACTGGAATCAATTCCCCCACTGAGAAAAAGCCCGATCGGGACATCTGAGACCAGGTGGCTTTGCACCGCGTCCATTAAGGCCGCTTCCACCCGAGTGAGGTGCTCTGACCGGGAAAGGGAGTCGTCTGGAGCAAACGTCGGTCGCCAATATTTTTGGATCGTAAACGTTGACCGCTCAATCGGTGACGCGGTCGGCACTGCAGTCGAGTCGAATCTCATCGGCTCGGAACCGGTTGACACCGCCTGAGATTGTTGCGACGCGAGCTCATCCGTTCGATGGAAGGGCGAGTTGGGGTTCGCTGCCGGCAATCGCAATTCGAACGAGCAGCCCGCTTCCAGTTTCTGGATCTGACGAAACAACGTGCGTGGCTGGGGAACAAATTGATGAAACAGGAATTGGTCCAGCCCCAGCGGATCAAGCTCTCGAGAGATCTCGGGGAGGACCAGTAACCCCTTGATTTCCGAAGCGAACGCCAGACGGTGTTGACCCTGATGATAGTAGAGCGGCTTTTGTCCAAAACGGTCACGGGCTCCAAACACGATCTCCTGCCGACGATCGTACAGGATGAATGCAAACATCCCCCGCAGCAGGGCCAGCATTCCCGGACCCGATTCTTCCCACTGGTGCGCGAGAACCTCGCAATCACTCCCCGTCTGAAAGCGGTGCCCCTTGCGGATCAATTGTGCTCGCAGCTCGCGATAATTGTAGATCTCACCATTACAGACCACTGCGATCGAATGATCTTCGTTAAAGAGGGGTTGATGCCCCCCCGCCAGATCGATAATCGAAAGCCGGGCATGTCCCAGGCCGATAGGACCATCCAAATGAACGGTTTGGGCATCCGGACCCCGGTGCTTGAGTGCCGACACCATCCGCTCGATCGAAGCCCGATCGGCGGGCGAACCATCCAAATGGAAATAGCCGGCGATACCACACATGAAAATTCAACGCCAGGATTGGATCATTGCCGGAACCCGGAAACGAGGCTCAACAAGCGAGTCGTTCCAGGTCGCTAAAAAACAGGGAAAATGCGGAAATTCGATGAACAGGGGAAACGGGGTGAAACCAACAAATTTTTTTAGTGCAGCAAGCGGGTGCGGCCCGCTGCCATCGGTCGTATTTCGGTCGACGAGTCTTCCAGGGGAATGAATTTGTACGAATCAATGTATTCCATCGTTACTAGCCGACGATCGTCCTTCGCCAGTCGAGGAAAAGGAATGCTCTCGTGCGCAATCAGTTCATAGTTTTTTTGCATCCCCTGCAGCCACTCGTCCAGACGGGCTTGGTCAAGTTCGTAGCGGGCATCATGGTACAAGACGCACCGCAGCGGACGCGTCGTAGAAACCTGCGCGAGATCGGCAGCACGAAGTCGAGACCGCTGCATTTCGATTGCGCGATTACACCGATAGTGGGCGGACCAGCTGAGTTCACGATACTGATCCGGGACAAAATCGAGCCCCTGATCTCCCTGCAGGCAAACCACTTCTTCCGCGAAATGCGTTCCGACCCAGAAGGCTTTTGCAAACGCCCGAGCCCGCTCATCGGATCGGGTTTTGTAGGGACTGATCAAATCACGCGTAATGTCACCTGCACCGATGACAAGCAGGATCGTGCAGGCCCCGAGGAAGCTGCGATGGGCGGAATAGCCCCATCGGGATCGCCAATCCAGTAACTGTACCACCCCTACACCAATCAAACAGCAGATCATCGGGGCCACGTACTGAGAAAACTTGACGTGACCACCGTACGGGTATTTTTGCAGAGCTGCGGCCAGGAAATGCAGGCTGACCGGACCCAGGATCAAGCCCATC
>JBIKZJ010000160.1:0-13029 GCA_044354755.1 Schlesneria sp.
GATTCGCGAGAAGCGAGGTTCCCGTTTTGTGAATTGCCACTGTGCCATTCGTTTTCTCACACGGCACTCGAATGCGACCGCGATCCGACTCTTCACAGAACTGGCTGCCGATACCGAGCCTTCGCTGGCGGCCGCCTCGCTGCAGCGTCTGAACGAGATCGATCCCGCCTTGGCCTTGCCACTTGTGCCCGTGGCCTTGAAAAATGCGGATGCCAATGTTCGCCGTCAGGCTGCTCGGGCGTATGTTTCGCTGCCGACCGTCGAGCGAATCCCGGCGTTAGCCGGGCTGCTGGATGATCCTCATCCCGGTTTACGACGGCAGATTTGTAGCGACTTGTGGGATTTGTCTGCAAAAGACGAGCTGAATGCGGTCGTTCGGTCCTCGGCGTTGGAAATCCTGAATCAAACGAGTTGGCGCGGGCAACAGCAGGGGGCATTGCTGCTGGGCATGCTCGAACACCAACCTGCGGCATCGCGATTGGTCGAACTGCTCGAGTCACCTCGCAACGAAGTGCTGGTGGATTCGGCGTGGGGGCTGCGCAAAATTGCGGATCCGCAAACGATTGATCCCATCATCGACAAAATTCAGCGACAGACCGTGGCTCGAAAAAAGATCTTTCTGGAAGTGATTGATGTCCAGGTCGCTCATTTGTTTGAAGCCTGTGGTCGGATGGGGGCCAAGCAAGCAGAACCTTTGATGCGGACTTATATTCCGAAGGATTTGATCATGGGTGAACGTTCGCGTTCGGCGGCGATCTGGGCTTTGGGCTGGATTCATGCAGGAACTCGAGAGGAATCGTTGGGAACCTTGTTGGTTGAACGCATCAATGATCAGTCGATGATGCCCCCGGAAAGTTTTTTGGTGAAAGAGCATTGCATCATTGCCATCGGACGGATGAAGGGGGTCAAATACGCGGCCGAATTTCGTATTCCTCTCGAAAAAGAGACTCCCAATGACCGAATGTCGCTCGCCCGCCGCTGGGCCATTCAGGAACTGACGGGGGAAGAACTGCCGCTCCCAATCGCCTCGGAAGCAGGGCCCGGAACCTGGTTTCTTGAGCCAATTCTCCCCTTGAATCCCTGAGCCAATTCGCCGAAGAAAACGTACAGAATTGTGTTGTTCAGGTTTCCCCAATCGAATTGCGTTGCAGTTTCAGAGGTTCACTCCTAGAATCCCGAACTTAGCGAGTGTCGCAGTGTGAATCTTGTGGTTTGTCACTGCTTCACAGTATGGTTGATGACTGTGTTGATGACTGTATAGATCACGACATGAAGGTTCACGAAGGACGGTGTTGTCCACTTTCTTTTTTGAGTCGACGGGAAAAGGTCTGAGGCGGAAACGTATGGACAGTGCTTATCCGATCTTGCTGTTCGCAACAGTACTTGTTGGATTCGTGATTACGAATCTGATCATTATCCACATTGTCGGCCCGCGGAAGCAGACCGTCGTCAAGCAGATGCCGTACGAATCTGGAATGGATCCGATTGGTGATGCACGTCAGCCGTTTGATGTGAAATTCTATCTTGTGGCAATTCTGTTTCTGGTATTCGACGTGGAATTGCTATTTCTGTACCCTTGGGCAGTCTCTGCATATCTGGATGACCCGGTGGGTGGCAACTCGGTCGGTGTTCCGGTGGAATTGCGCGGGACTGTGTTTGGGGTGATGCTGGTTTTCATGGCTACGCTCGCCATTGCCTATGTTTATGCCTGGCGTAAAGGGGTCTTCAAGTGGCGATGAAAGATGTTCCTGATAATGTGTTTATGACGAGTCTGGACGCAGCGGCCAGTTGGGCCAGGTCTAACAGTCTTTGGCCCATGCCCTTTGCAACAGCATGTTGTGGCATCGAGTTGATGGCAACCGCTTCGTCTCGCTTCGACCTGGCACGCTTCGGGGCAGAAGTGATGCGGTTCAGTCCTCGGCAGTGCGATCTCATGATCGTGGCCGGACGTGTGGTGATGAAGATGCTACCTGTGCTGCAGCGAATTTGGTTGCAGATGCCCGAGCCGAAGTGGTGTATCAGCATGGGGGCTTGTGCCTGCACCGGCGGCGTTTTTGACACCTACGCAGTGGTTCAGGGGGTTGATCGCTTTATCCCTGTGGATCTCTACGTTCCCGGCTGTCCTCCCCGTCCCGAGCAACTCATGGCGGGAATCATCGCCTTGCAGGACAAGATCAAGCATGGCGGGACTCTGAATGGGACGGAATTTGGCAAACGGACGCAGCCGATGGGGCCAACTCCTTTTGACCTTGATGAATTGATTCGAATTCGCGAAGGGAATGAAAAGCTGATTTCACTGAGCTAAGCTTTTCGATGGTGGTTGGCTTACGATTTGGTTTGCTTGGTTTGCGACAGACACAATTCCAGCTGGTTGATCATGATGACGATTGAAGATGCCTTAAACGTGAAGTTCAGCGGTGACGAATTATCATTCAGTCAGTTTCGGGATAACCACCGCGTCGGTGTTCCGGCCGAAAAGCTGTTTGACATTCTTGCTTTTCTGAAGAATGAGCATCACTTTGACATGCTGGTCGAGCTGACTGCTGTGGATTATCTCGAATACGAAGGGGCCAAGGATCGGTTTGGTGTCGTGTACGTGCTGCTCAGTACCATTAATGGTGCGAGGCTTGTGATCAAGACGCACGTGAATGATCCCGAACCGTTGCTCCCTTCGGTCTATTCGCTGTGGAAATCGGCAGACTGGCTTGAACGTGAAGTCTACGACATGTTTGGGATTCGATTTTCGGGGCATCCTGATCTGCGTCGGATCCTGACACCTGATGAGTTCACTGCTTACCCATTGCGAAAAGATTACCCTCTGAAGGGGCGTGGTGAACGACACAACTTCCCGGTGCTGACCCGTGCCGAAAGTTGAATTTTATGCTTTGTGCTGAGGACGCTGGGGCCTGAGGATGCTGGGGCTAAAAATACCGGCATGAATTTGATTTGCTGAAGTTCGTTACTGGTTTGCTTTATCAACACCCGTCCAAGAGACGATCATGCCTTTTGAAGTTTCCGATCTGGCTGAACTGGATGCTCCTGACAAGGAATATCTCTGGACGCTCAATTTTGGCCCGCAGCACCCTGCAACGCACACTACGTTGCGACTGGTGTTGACGCTCGATGGCGAAACCGTCGTGAATGCCGTACCGCATATCGGTTACCTGCATTCCGGGTTTGAAAAACTGGGTGAACATCTCGACTTCAACCAGTATGTCACCATCGTCGACCGCATGAATTATATTTCCCCGCTGCACAACGAGATTTCCTGGCATCACGCTGTGGAAAAGCTGCTGGGGATCGAACTGACTCCCCGCTGTAAATATCTCCGTACGATTCTGGCGGAACTCATGCGGATTCAGGATCACCTATTGAACGTAGGGACCTGTGCACTCGACTTAGGTGGTTTTACTGCGTTCCTCTACTTTTTCCAACAGCGTGAGCTAATCTACGATATCGTGGAGACGGCCTCGGGGCAGCGATTTCACACCAGTTATACCCGTGTTGGTGGAGTTGCTTTTGATGTGAATAACGCCTGGGTAGACAAAGTTCGCAGCTTTGTCAAAGGTTTCGCGGCGGTCCATGCAGAAGTCCATCGGCTACTGACTCGAAATCGAATTTTCATCGAACGGTTGAAGGGGATCGGTTACCTGAGCGCTGAAGATTGCATCAACATGGGTGTCACCGGGCCGTTGGCACGTGCCAGTGGTGTGCTGCGAGACCTGCGTAAAGACGAGCCGTACCTGGCCTACAGTGATCTCGATTTCAAGATCGTTGCGTCTAAAGATGGGGATTGTTATGCGAGATATCTCGTTCGCATGCAGGAAATGGTCGAAAGCATCAAAATTATCGAGCAGTGTATCGAGAATATCCCTGAGGGTCCCGTCAACGTTGACGCAGGAAGCAAAGCGGTGATCCCTGCCAAGCCCTCTGTCTACCGCAGTATCGAGGGGTTGATTCAACACTTTGAAGTCATGATGCCGAATCGCGGATTTCCGACGCCGAAGGAAGAAATCTATGCGGCGACGGAATCGCCGAACGGTGAACTGGGCTATTACATCGTTGGCGACGGAAGTCCTCGTGCGTATCGGGCTCGGACTCGACCTCCAAGCTACGTCCATTTTGCCTTGTTTCCGCATTTGATCAAGAATCATCAGTTGAGTGACGTCGTAGCCGTTCTGGGAAGTTTAAATGTGATTGCAGCAGAATTGGATCGTTAACACGAAGTGCAATGATCGTTGGATTGAGAAACCTCAGTGAAAATCAGCAGACGAGATCGAGGATCACCCTAGAATCACAAATGAATGGTGGTGAGATGATTCGACCCGACTGGTATCCCGGTCCGCCACTGAAAACTGAAAACTGAAAACTGTTCAACCTAGTCTCGAAATGAGAGAACCGATGGCCGTCTTGAATGAGGAACTGCGAGACCAGATTCGGGCGCTGTTTCCTAATTATCCGAATAAACGAGCGGTCGTACTTCCCGCACTGCATCTCGTACAGGATGCACAGCGGCATGTTTCGATTGAGGCGGTGCGTGAGATTGCCGAATTGCTGGAACTCCACCCGTCAGAAGTCCACGATACGATGTCGTTTTATGAGTTTTTCAAAGACGAGAAGCACAAGCTGGGGAAGCATCGCGTCTGGGTTTGTCGCAGCATCAGTTGCATGTTGCGGGGTGGTGAAGAATTACTGCAGCACATGTGTGAAAAGTTGCACGTGCACCCCGGTCAAACCTCTGCAGACGGAAAAGTCACGATGGAATTTGCGGAATGTTTGGGTGCATGCGATGGTGCCCCCTGCGTTTTGGTTGATGACGAAGCACACATGAACATCACGCCTGAAAAGGCGGATGAACTTTTGAAATCCCTGTGAAAACAGATGGAAACCATGTCTACTTTTGAACCTACACTCTTGGCGAGAATCGGCAAGCCCGATTGTCAGCTGCTGGAAACTTATCAACACGACGGTGGCTACGAGGGCTTCAAAAAGGCTCTGGGAATGGCCCCTGTTGACGTGATCAACCTGGTCAAAGACTCGGGATTGCGCGGCCGAGGGGGAGCGGGTTTCCCCACCGGCTTGAAGTGGACGTTTCTTCCCAAGGATCATTCCGGGCCGATTTATCTGGCGATCAACGCCGATGAATCCGAACCCGCCACCTTCAATAACCGAATCCTGATGGAGATGGATCCGCATCAGGTGCTCGAAGGGATCGCAATCAGTTGTTATGCGATCAAATCTCAAAAGGCGTATATCTACCTCCGCTATGAGTACGGCCGAAGCTATCGTGCCCTGAAAAAGGCGATAGAGGAATGTTATGCTGCGGGTCTGTTCGGTAAGAATATTCACGGAAGTGGATTTGACCTCGATGTGGTGCTACATCGTGGTGCCGCCGCCTACATCTGTGGCGAAGAGACCGGTTTGATCGAAAGCCTTGAAGGAAAGCGAGCTTGGCCTCGAATCAAGCCCCCCTTTCCAGCCATTGAAGGATTGTTCCGCAAACCGACCATCGTCAATAACATTGAGACCATGGCCTGTGTGAAACAAATTCTCGACCGGGGAGCAGACTGGTTCAAGAGCATGGGTATCCCGCCTGATCCGAAAAATCCGCGCGATGCCGGCAGCTATGGACCGAAGCTCTACTGCATCAGCGGTCATGTCAACAAGCCGGGCTGTGTGGAATTGCCGATGGGGGTTACCGTACGGGAACTGATTGATGAGCATGGGGGTGGGGTCTGGAAGGGCCGAAAGGCGAAAGCCGTGGTTCCTGGCGGGATTAGCATGGGCTTTTTGTCTGCCGATGAACTGGATCTGCCACTGGACTTTAATGGCCCCGGTAAAGCAGGTTGTCTCGGCTTGGGGACGGCCGCAATCACCGTGATTGACGACCAGACGAGTATGGTCGATGTGCTGTTCAACTGTGCTCGTTTTTTTGCGCATGAATCGTGTGGTCAGTGTACCCCTTGCCGAGAAGGGACCGCCTGGATGCATAAGATCCTGACCCGAATTCGGATGGGCGAAGGTCAACTCCGCGACCTGGATCTGCTAAATGAAGTTGCCAGTTCGATGGGGATTATCCCTGGAACGACGATTTGCGGGCTGTCTGACGGAGCGGCCTGGCCGATCAAGAATGCGATCAAGAAGTTCCGCAGCGAGTTTGAAGAATATATTCAGACCGGCCGCAAGTCGGTCAAACCGTCTGAAGCCTTAATGGTGGCCCACTGAGGGTGGCCATCCAAGATCCCTGATTTCCGATTTGACGCGGCTGAGTTTTATTTTCACTATCGAATAACTACTGATTTCCCATGCCAACAGTCATCGTAAACAACAAGCCGATCGAAATCGGAGCTTCCGAAAAGCTAAACTGCATTCAGGCAGCTGAGCGAGCCGGGGATCAGATTCCGAGCTATTGCTGGCACCACGATTTGTCGGTCGTGGCCAGTTGCCGTATGTGTCTGGTCGAAGTCGGGGACAAAAAGCCCGACGGCACGATCGTCATGCAGCCCAAACTGCTCCCTGGCTGTCAGACTCCGGTCAAAGACGGAACGGTGATTATCTCGAACAGCGAAAAGGTGCTGGCCGCTCAGAAGGGGACGCTCGAGTTTCTGCTCCTCAATCATCCGCTCGATTGCCCGGTCTGTGACCAGGCGGGTGAATGTGGTCTGCAGGATTTTAGCTACAAATATGGCCGTGGTTACAGCCGGCTGCAAGAACCGAAGAATATCAAGCCCGATAAGGATCATATTGGCGATCAGATCACGTTATTCACCGATCGATGTATCATGTGTACCCGTTGTGTCCGGTTCACCCGCGAGATCAGCGGTACCGCCGAACTGCAGGTGATCAGCCGCGGAACGCACGAAGAAATCGACATCTTTCCCGGCGATCCTTGCAACAATAAACTTGCCGGAAATGTGGTTGACCTTTGCCCGGTCGGTGCTCTGTGCAGCAAAGATTTTCTGTACAAGCAACGCGTCTGGTGGCTCAAATCCAAGAACAGTGTCTGTCCTGGTTGCAGCACGGGTTGCAGTATTTCGGTCGACCAGAATGAAGACGTACTCTATCGCCTGAAGCCGCGTGAAAATCCAGTGGCTCAAGGAAGTTTTATGTGCGATGAGGGGCGGTTTGGATGGAAGTATGTTCAATCCGATCAACGCCTGACATCGCCGATTGCTCGCTCCAACGGGCAGACGATCGCTCAGGATTGGGAGTCGGTGCTGGCGTCGCTTGAGACCGCTGTCAAAGCCACTTCCACGCAGAAAACGGGTCAGTTCGCGGTCGTGATTTCCCCTTGGGCTACGGTTGAAGAGGCTTATTTACTGGCCAAATTCGCGAGGAAGGCCAATCCGAATGCAAAACTGGCGTTAGGGAATGTGCGTGTTGTCGGGGAAGATGATCTCTATCCGAAAGATGTTCACGGGAAACCCGCACTGCCGACCAAGTTTACGATTCGAGCGGAAAAATGTCCGAATCGACTAGGGGTTGAGGCGGTCCTGAGTCACTTTGCGGATGGGGTCGTGGCCTTCTCAACGATCCTGGATCAGATCATAAAAGGGGAAGTCGATTCGTTGTATGTGCTGGGAGGCGATCCCGAGGGCTGGATTCTGGACGGGGATCTCGCGACACTCGATAAATTAAAGCTTTTGGCAGTGCAAGATCTGCTCGCTTCGCCGGCTAGTGCCAAGGCCCAGTTCGTGTTGCCGGGTTCTGCCTGGGCGGAAAAAGAGGGAACATTTGTTAACCACAAGGGACTCGCCCAGGCGATCCATCGTGGGTTGCGGGGGCCAGAAGGATCACGTCCTGATGGTCGGATTTTATTCGAATTACTGGGTCGCGGCGGATTGTTTCATGCAGCCTCGCTGCGCCAGGAAATTGCGAAAGAAATTCCCGCATTGGCAGCAATCGGTGCGGGAGATCTGGGAGAACATGGGGTGTTGCTGAGTTCGGCGAAAACCGAAGTCGGATCGAGTCCTGTGGTGATGGCCTGAAGTGGGTGACGAGGGCCTGTCGGGAAACCTGAGGCTGAGGAATGAAAAACTGACGTTTAATCGATTGATTGGAAGATTACTGAAAGAAATAAGGGTTGCCGTCGCAATTGGACGGCAAGAAGGTTAAGCGACGAAATGACAAATTGTTGTCCTTCGTGACTTTTTTACGAAATCCCTCACACCAGTCCGGTTTAAATGCCTGGCGGGGGCGAGGGAGGAAAATGACCTGAGACATGCTTGAACAAATCATCAACTGGTTTCCCGAATGGGCTCGTCCGTTTATCATGCCGATGCTCACGATTGTGATCGTGCTGCAGGTGAATCTGGGGGTTTGTTCGTATCTGATTCTGCTGGAACGCAAACTTTCAGCTTGGATGCAAGACCGCATTGGCCCTAACCGAGTCGGTCCGTGGGGTTTACTGCAGCCCTTGGCAGACATGTTAAAACTGCTGATGAAGGAAGATGTGATCCCAGGTCATGTCAATAAGTTCCTATATGTCCTCGCTCCTGGCATTTCGGTTTTTACCACCATGCTGGCGTTTGCGGTCGTCCCCTTCGGACCTGTTCCGAGTAACCTGAGTGCCACCGATGGTCAATTTCCCTATATCATTGCTCCGGGAATCGATTTGGGGATGGTTTTTATCTTTGCTGTGGGGAGTCTGGCCGTGTACGGGATTATCCTGGGTGGTTGGGCCTCGAACAATAAATACAGTGCGCTCGGTGCGATGCGTGCTAGTGCTCAGGTCGTCAGTTATGAAATCCCACTCGGGATGTCAGTAATCGGTCTGGCTCTGTTGGCGGGTTCGATGAGTATCGAAAAGATCTTGCTGCATCAGGCGAACGCGGGAATTTGGGGTTGGAACATCTGGTTCCAACCGCTCGCCTGTGTCATTTTCTTCGCGGCGGCCATGGCCGAGGCACAGCGATTACCATTCGATCTTTCCGAATGCGAACAGGAATTGGTCGGTGGTTGGCATACCGAATACAGTGGAATGAAATGGGCTTTGTTTTTCCTCGGCGAATACACTCACGTCATCACGATCAGTTTTTTGACGAGTATTCTGTTCTTCGGTGGCTGGCATTTTCCGGGGATTGCTGAGTCTGACAGCAACTATCTGGGTTCGACACTCGTCAAGATGCTAGTACTCATGACGAAATCATTTGCCTTTATTGTCGTGATTCAGATGTTGCGATGGACGATTCCCCGCTTTCGTTTTGACCAGTTAATGGGTCTGGCCTGGAAAGTTCTGATTCCGCTGGCAACACTGAATGTGGTCTGTGTGATGATCGTCAAACAGTTTCATTTGAATGTCTGGTGGTTATTGCCGATGTCTGCATTACTTTGTCTCGGGGCGGGTCTGATCGGGACGCAGGCGAAACGTCCGTTTTTGCGTCGAGCCACACACCCTGTTGAGGAACCGCATGGGCATCATGCTCCTGCACATGCCCATTGAAACTAAACTGACTTTTTGACCCGAATGACGCTTCCCTGAGAGACATCGGGTCACAGGATCATTACCAGAATACGACCGGCCCCTGCCGGATGCGGAGATCACGAGGACCCATCATGCCAATTGATGCCAATGAAGTTGAGTGGGTAGAAGAACCAGCGATGAACTTTTGGGAGTCGAGTTATCTTCCCGCAGTTTTGGACGGGTTACTGACCACGGGACAGCACGTCGCGAACTTCGCTCCGATTACCGAGTATTACCCTGAACAAAAGCCGACACTTCCTACCCATTACCGGGGGGTGCATCGGCTGAATCGGGACGATAAGGGCCGCGTGAAGTGCGTGGCTTGTATGATGTGTGCGACCGCCTGTCCTGCACATTGCATTGATATCGTTGCCCAGGATGCTCCGAAAGACGATCCTCTGTGGGCTGATCGAGACAAATTTCCGAAGTCATTCGTGATTGACGAACTGAAATGCATTTACTGCGGTATGTGCGAAGAAGCTTGTCCGGTGGATTCGATTGAATTGACCAGCATTTTTGACCTGACCGGGATGACCCGAAAAGAGATGCTGTTTGACAAGGAAAAACTATTGAGTGTGTTTGATCAAACTAAGGATTCTGGCAGGGATCCAGTCCGGACACACAAAGGAAGAATCGGTCACGCCAGTGACTTCACGGAATTGCATACGCTGGGACCAGCCACTTCGGTGCGGGGAGACGACCGGGCCGCAAAGTCGGTTTCGGCCGGCGTGATTGAATAATGGAAAGAGGGTTGATCGCGATGGAATGGACTGAGGAAAACGGACTGCTACTAATCCCCCTGGGGTTGGGTTGGTTGGCCGTTTGGTTATTGATGCCATCCGAACGGAAACGCCCCCGAATCCTCGGTGGTCTCGCCGGATTGGCGGCAATCCTGATCATGCAAATGATGTTGCTTCCACCAGCGGGAGACTTTGTGCGCAATGGGCTGTTCTTCTTGTTTGCTGCGGGAAGTGTGATCAGTGCGGCATTGATGATTACCGATCGAAATCCAGTCTATTCCGCCCTGTGGTTTGCCTTGGTGACGTTATCGGTTTGTGGATTGTTCCTGCTGAATAGTGCTCCGTTTCTCGCCGCAGCGACGATCATCGTCTATGCAGGGGCGATCATCGTCACCTTCCTGTTCGTGATCATGCTGGCTCAACAGTCAGGAACAACGGGAAACTATGATCAGCAGCCACTGCAGCCGGCGATGGCTTCCCTAGGGGCTTTCATTCTGCTGGGTGCCTTGTTATTCACCCTGCAGGAATGGGGCCACATCGGCAGGCCGGATGCGAGTCAGCATGCCATGCCGGGTCAGTTCATCACCGTTCCTGCGGAACTTCATCCGAATCCTCTCAGTCAGCATCCTACGGATAACCCCAGCGAAATCGGCTCGTTGCGGGTGCTGGGACGTTCGCTGTTTGGTGATTATTTGTTTGCGGTTGAATTGGCGGGAACCGTTTTATTAATTGCCACAATTGGTGCGATCGCGATTGCACCGCGGAGGTCACAAGGAACACTATGAGCCAAGTTTCTGAGATGACCGCTACGGCTTTGGAAAGTCAGCTGATCGTTGGCGCGACGTTGTTCGTATTGGGCGTGATCGGTTTTTTAACGCGCCGCAATTTGATTCTGATCATGCTCTCTGCCGAGCTGATGCTGCATGGTGTTTCGATTAATTTGACGGCGTTCAGTCGGTATCACGGCAACCCGCAGGGACAAGTCTTCACGATCTTCGTGTTGACGATCGCCGCTTGTGAAGCGGGTCTGGGGCTGTCACTGATCCTGTCGCTTTATCAGCGACGCAAGTCGTTGGATGTGCTGCTCTGGGGGAAGCTGGGGGAAGACGACTTGCCAGTCTTTACCAGCCCGTCGAACCAGCCTGTGCAAGTTCCGGTTGATCCGAATGCGGACTATCCGCATCTGTCACCATCCGGACGCATGCCCAAAACGCAGCCGACAACACCGACAAAAACCTGATGCTGAAGTGACTGAGCTGGTTCGGGTGCAATAAAACTGGAACCGAAGCTCGACGAAAAATGCCCTGGGCCTGACCGCCTGGGTCTTAGTCCAAGATTGAACGTGCGAACGCAAACGCGGAGTTGACCGTGACTGACTGGTTACAAGAAAACGTGCTCTGGCTGATCCCCGCCGCCCCGCTGCTGGCGTGCCTGTGGATCGTGTTGGTAGGACATGTCATCCGTCGCCAATACGCTCATCGCCCCCTGGTGATCGGGCTCGCGGTCGCATTGGCCTCATCGCTGTACTTGCTCACCGTCGTCGTGCCTCATGGTTTCGGTCACGAGCATGAACCGAGTCACTCGGTTGTCACCACGGTGTATCAGTGGATCCAGATCGGAACGATCGATATTCCTGTCAAACTGCGTGCTGATGCCATGTCGGCCCTGATGTTGACCATGGTGACATCGGTTAGTCTGCTGGTCGCCATTTTTGCCAGCAGTTATATGAAGGGGGATCCTGGCTATCCTCGCTTCTTTGCTGCCATGGCGCTGTTCGTGTTTTCGATGTGTATGCTGGTGCTCGCAGGGAACTTTTTATTACTGTTCGTCTTCTGGGAAGCGGTGGGGCTTTGCAGTTACTTGCTGATTGGATTCTGGTTCCACAAACCGAGTGCCGCTGCGGCAGCCAAGAAAGCATTCGTGGTCAATCGGATCGGGGACTTCGGATTCATTCTGGCCATTTTTCTGATCTGGCAAACGTTCGGGACCCTCGACTTTCAGACACTCTTCGAATCACCTCAGCGGATTGCCGAGGTTTTGAAAAGCCAACCCGAAATGTTCCATTGGATTTGTCTGCTGCTCTTCGTGGGTGCGGTCGGAAAATCAGCGCAATTTCCTCTGCAAGTTTGGCTGCCTGACGCGATGGAAGGTCCGACTCCTGTTTCGGCTTTGATTCACGCTGCCACCATGGTGACTGCAGGGGTCTATCTGGTGGCCCGTTGCACACCGTTCTTCGTCCATGCACCTCAGGTGCAAATGATTGTTGCGGGTATCGGGGCTGCGACGGCCTTGATCGCCGCGATCACCGCCTTAACGCAATACGATTTGAAACGGGTCCTTGCCTATTCGACCGTGAGTCAACTCGGTTACATGTTCATGGCACTGGGTGCCGCGGGTGGTGGTGCTGAACTGGCTGTCCCTGCCGTTACGTTTGCCATGTTCCACATGTTTACTCACGCCTTCTTCAAGGCGGTCTTGTTTCTTTCCGCTGGTTCTGTGATGCATGCCATGGGTGACGTGATTGATATGCGTCGCTTCAGTGGACTCCGGAAGGCATTGCCCATCACGCATTGGACGTTTCTCGCTGGGGCACTCGCCCTGGCTGGTGTCCCCTTGCTGTCGGGGTTCTGGAGTAAAGACGAAATCCTGGCCGTATTGGCTGCCGCGTCCCGCGGATCCGAACATGGTGGCTTTTACAGCGTAATTCTTGGGATTGCCCTGCTGACCTCGTTAATGACAGCCTTCTACACTTTCCGTGCATATTTCATGACCTTTTGGGGTGACGAGAAGTTTCCGGAAGAGGCGGGTCATCATCCCCATGATGCA
>JBIKZJ010000161.1:0-13010 GCA_044354755.1 Schlesneria sp.
CGCCGCTGCGGCATCGAAAGGGACGGCCGGATTCGAAGGGATACGGTTGGCGCTCACTGCGAGTTCTTCTTGCAGCAGCAACCTCAGTTTGCATTGCCCATACGACAAATGGAGCAGCGATTGCGAGAGTGGGCCCCAGCGGTCACTGGTGACCCAGACCTGCCCACCACAACTATTATCGGCCAGTCGAGGAAACCAGCTGAAGGGGCGCTCAAAGTCGGTTGGAGGTTGTGGTCGATGGTGTGACATCATCGCACCATAAAAGCCCCCCTGATGGACCGAGAAGACGGCGGAGGCGGGGGTCCATTCCCCTTCCTGGGGGGCCACGCTGATCTGGTCCTGGGGACCGATCGCCATCCCGTTTGCGTTACGAAATCCCGTGGCATACACCTCGAGTTTCGAGCCATCTGGAGAAACTCGCAGCACCGATCCATCATGCGGGATGGCGGAATCGCAATTCCCTTTGACAAAATAGAAATTTCCTGCCCGATCGGTTTCCAGGCACGTGACGTATTCGTGGCCATTGAGCGAGACGAACGCATCGTTATTAAAATTTTCGTAAAAATCGGCTTCACCATCGTGGTTCGTATCGTGCAAACGTGTGATCTGATCACGCCCGACGACATACAGTTCGGTTGAGCCCGAACGGGCCGCAGCTCCTGATACGACTTTGATCCCCAAGGGCTGAAACAGGCCGGTTGCGTAGCGGCGCCACGTGATTCGTTGTAGCGACTCATCGATTCCGTCGACCAGCCAGACATCCCCATGCAGCGTACAGACCACGGCGCGGCCATCCGGCAGAAAATCATGTCCGCCGCAAAACATCAATGCCTGAAATCGATTTTCAAATGGCAGCGTAATGGTGTCGACCACGTAGGGTGCCGCACTTTTTGAAACTTCGCCGGTGGTCACCAGGGGTTCACCCCAGATGATCGGTCCCGGCATCGTCAGCGCCAGCAAGTCTTCCGCAACGGGCGAAGCGGCCACCAATTTTTCGAAGGCCGCTTCGTTCGTGGCGGGTGAGGCAATCAGCACCTTGACCGTGACCACTGCGGCATGCGGCGGAATCACCAGCACCTGCGCCTGCTCCGGCCCGTGCTGCAAGGTCGCAGTCCCCGTACTGGCGATCATCCTGACATGGGCCTTTTGGTCGGCGATCAGCAGCGATAAAGAGGATGTGGAGGGTGAGATCGTGAGTGTTCGAGTTTGTGCGGTGATCCCATTCTCCTCTTCCAGCCAGGGAGATTCCAGGATCACGGTCGGCTCACGGGGACCGTTCGGAGCGGCGTCGCGTTCGGCCACGGTGAATTTGAGGACCACACGCTGGCCGTGCCGGTAGAGTCCCTCATAGTGCGCCAACGTCTTGTCCAACGGGCCAAACGGACTGGTCTTACGGTGGTCGAGAAAGGTCTCGTGACGAGAGACTCCCGCCAGAATCGGCGTGGAAAATGTCACCTCCCCTTCGATCCGTGGGGGGACGATAATGCCATAGCGAGCGGCGTCAAACCGCAGGAAACCGGCCCAGCCTGCCGAGGGCCGCATCAATTCGGTGTCATAACAGATTGCATGCGTCTGCTGCGGGCCGACCCGGACAACGATCCCTTTATATACGGTCCCCCCTACCCCGGTGATCGATCCACTGAAAAAGGGGCCGGTATTCATCTGGCCGAGGCGATCATCCCGCGAATCGGCCTCGGTCCAGCGGAAGCCGAGGGCATCTTCGCCCCAATGTCCTTCGATTCGCGAGGACTTGTGCGCCGTAGAACTCGATTGGGAAAGGCTCTGTCCTGCGAGTGCCGGATTTTTGCCCATGGCGTCGCCGAATCGTTTTCCTTCAATCAGTTCATCGAAGTGCCACAGTCCCAACGTCGTCTCATCGGGCTCGTACGGCTTGGTTGGGTTGGCATCGAACGACCGGATTCCGCGTGAGATACGGACTTCATCGATCAATCCGGTGTATCCGGCCCCTTTGTCAACCAGATTCGCGATGGCGAGATCCCCCGCGATCGATTTCATTTCCGTTCGCTGGCAGGCTTGTGTCGCGACAATCTGCCCGTCGACGAACAGGCGAATCCGTTCGGGTTCCAGAATCATGGCGACATGATGCCACTGTCCGTTACAGATCATCGCCGTCGTATGGCAGTGATCCGGGGTGAAGCCAGGGGTGTAGACGGTGAAATGACCGGTTCCCGCCATGGTGAACAGTTCCCAATGCGTTCCGGATGATTTGAGGTCATTGGCAACCAGAATGTTGTAGGGCCCTTTGTCGGCAAGTTTGGTCCAGCATTCGACCGTGATCGGGAACTGGCGAAATTCCTCGCGACCGGTGACAAAGGCCCCGCCGGCCCGTCCATCCAGGGCTTTGCCGAATTTGCCATCGGTCAGTCGCGGCAGATTGGCGGCGGGGACAGCGGCTGCTCCTTGAGCAATCGGAACCGGCGTGCGCAGCTTGGGTTTGGCTCCCGCCGGTTTGCCATTCAGTTGGGGGAGCAGCCATTCCAGGCCATCCAGATTGTCCTGCAGTCTTGCTTCGGCATCATCATCGGTATGTCCGAGAATGCCGATCGGGCCTGTGTATCCACTGTCGCGGATGATTTTCAACAGCTTCAGATCCAGCGTCCCCTGGCCGAGCGGCATGATCTTTTGGCCTTTTCGTTCTCCATCCGGAACCATCCCATTCAAATTCAGGGTGTAAAGATACGGCTTCATCTGTTTCAGCAGGTCTGGAAAACGGGCCAGATGGTCGTGTCCGTGATGCTGGTTGTAGACGATGCCGACATTGGGAAGCTTGAGTTCCTGGATGATGGCAATTTGATTTTCTGGCTCACCAAACCAGCCACCGTGATTATAGAGTGCGACTTTGCAGCCAATTTTTCCGGCCGCTTCGGCGATCGGACGAATGCGCGCCGCCTCGTCAAGGACTCGTTTTCGTTGTTCCTGTTCAGAGGTGGTGGCTGCGCCGCCGCCAGTGACCCAGAGCTGCGGAGTCACCTGATGTTTTTCAAAAATGGCCAGGGTCATTTTCGCTTCGTCATTGAGCGAGGTCGGGAACCACCAGGCGGTGAGTTCAATCTTGTGTCGCTTCAGGGCCTCAATTTCCGCATCGAAGGTCGGAATGTGTTCGGCACGGTAGTCGTAGGCAAATTTGGAAAATCCAAGTTTTTCGAGCATCGCGGCGCGGTCTTCCGGGCCCCGTTTCTTCGAGTCAAATGGAACAATACACCACGCAACCCGATTTTTGCTGGCGAAGAGATCTGCGGATTGCGGTTCGGCTGCAAACAACGACAGTCGACCCGCCATCAACGTCAATACACAAAAAAATCCGATCAGGATCCGGTTCATCATCGTCACAGTCTCCTCAGAGGGTATTCAGGGAATTGAAATATGCTAACCTCCCGAGGGCCGGTCGCCAATTCGCCCGCGTCACGGATTCGGTTTTGCTCATGATTGTGGCGCCAAAAAGCGGTCGTGGTCGTGATCAAATTTTGAATCGAGCGGTTTGCCGGTGTCAAAAATCCCCGACGAGCAAGTTGAGGTGCGAGGTTGAGGTGCGAGACCGGTTTTTTGCTGATTTCGGATCCCGCGGGAATCGGTTCCGACTTCGACTGCGCGCCAGTGATCGGCGAGCGAAAGTATCAAGCAATCACCGATTCAGGAATCATGAATGGTCTGTTGATGGTGGTGGAGCTGAGTGTTTCTCATCCACCGTTGGTACTGCATCGGGAGATTTTTGATAGAGTTTATCCTGCTGATCCACTTGGCGACGCCGCAAAACCCAGAGGCTCCCGCCAAGTGAAATTCGTCGGTTGCGTCTGTATCCGGGGAATCCAGATTCGGGGAATCCAGCAGATCAAACGTGTTTGAGTTGGCCTGTTTTGTGAACGGCATCCAACGGAATTCGAGTATTTTGGAAAAAAAAACGGAAAAAATCTTGCGAATTCAAAGAATCAGACGTAGTTTGGACGAAGACGAACGTATACAAATGTGCTCAGAATCTCGTAATTGACTTCAGCTCAAGACTTAAAACTTGTTGTTCCCAAATTTTGGGCGAATGATCGCGATGACCAGTTCACTGACAACCTGCTGCAGCAAGCCAGTGAGTGGCTTATGTCGGTGTCGCGCGGTAATGGTCGCTTTACTGGCGATGCTGGGAATCGTGCATCTGTCGACTCAATCCGCGTTGGCCTCCTGTGGAGACTATCTGCTGCATAGCGGGATGGAGCAACATCAGGGGTTCGTGAATTCTTTGCCCATCAATTTTCTGCTTGCCGATGTTGGACCGAATGGTTCACTTCCCTCGCAACCCGCCGCCCCGTGCAGTGGGCCGCATTGTCGCAGTCAGTCGTTGCCTGTGGCCCCCGTACCTGTTCCGACGAATCTTTCGCCGGAAACCGAGACCGCAGCGTTGATGCACGCGTTGTCTGCTCCTGTGCCTCAAGGTGTCGCCGCCGTTCATCCGCAATCTGAGCGGGAACAAGTGCGTTGCGGATTCCCGCTCTTCCGTCCCCCCTGCGCCTGATTTCTTGCGAGCCCTCGGCGATGGACGAGTTGTGTGAGATTTCCATTTTTTCATCGTCAATTCTCAGGCTTGGGGTGGCTCACGTTCACTCTCGGCGGCCAGATTTTTTGTCTTGGCACGATTTTTGATGTGAATGTCGAATCATGATCGATGGTCTCTGTAAGAGCGGTCGTTCACGGTGCCGGCCAACGCGAAGTCTGCGGTAGCCGTTTTTCAAAAGAAATGGCATGTGGAATGGCTCGGGCTCAGCTGCTTTCACGCGAATTTTGCGGGTCAGCCAGGCGTATACTCGCGGGTTTTCCTGCTGGTAATCGTCATGCATCAATGGCCGGTTTTTGTTGATGAATTGATCGTTCTGGAAAATTGCTGGAGTTATTCGCCGCGTTTTTATTTTGCGGCGTCTGTCGGGTTTGTTTGTTCTTGTTTTGTTTTCCCACAGGTTTTGAAAGGATTTTACGATGAAAAATTCTCTGCTGAAAAATTCTCTGCTGAAAAATTCGCTGCTTCGGTCTCGAGGATTCACGCTGATTGAGTTGTTGGTCGTGATTGCGATCATCGCCGTATTAATTGCCCTGCTGTTGCCTGCGGTGCAACAAGCTCGCGAAGCGGCACGACGGACCCAGTGCAAAAACAACCTCAAACAATTGGGACTGGCGATTCATAACTATCATGACAACTTCAACTGTATGCCGATTGCGGATGTGAACGGAGCGGTCAATCCGGTTTCGGCGCATGCTCGTCTGCTTCCCTACTGCGACCAGGCGAATCTTTACAATCTCATTAACTTTAATGTGGGGTACGATGACGTCAGCAATACAATTCCTCGGAACAAAGAGTTGCCAATGTTCCGTTGCCCTACGGATCCCACTCCCCTGCCAGCATCGATTGGTGGGCGGAACAATTATTATTGGAATGCCGGGTCAGGGATCGTGATGTATGTTTCGGGGGCAACGGGTCAACCCGCTTCGAACGGGGTGGTCTTCCACAATATGATGATCCGCTTCGCAGATGTGACGGATGGTTTGAGCAACACGGCCTGCATGGCCGAGAAGTTGACTGGTGACGGCAACAATGGGATCTCGTCGCCACGGACCGATACTTACCGCCCAGGGACCTATCCCAACACGGCAGACGAAGCGGTGCAACAGTGCAATGCCACAAATGTCATTGATCTCTCCTTGCAGGGGTACTCGAACGTGGGTGGACCCTGGTTGCAGCAATATCATTCGACAAATCAGTACAACCATGTGATTCAGCCGAATGGTCGTTCGTGCATGTTTCCGCCAGGCCGGATTGCGACAACGGCGAACAGCCAGCACACAGGGGGGGTTCATTTGTTACAGTGCGATGGTTCTGTCAAGTTTGTTTCAGACAGTCTCGATCTGAAAACATGGAGAAGTGTGGGGAGTATCAACGGCGGTGAAGTGCTGGGCGAGTTCTAACACGGGGTCTGATGATCGTTGCTTTCGCTCTACTCTTTTCTTTCGCACGGAATTCGATTCATGAGACGGTCTCGGCTGCCAGTGTCTGGTGCAATTTTGGGTTTGTTTGTGCTGCTCGGCCTGATGGTGGGGTGTGGTTCCTCGGGACGTAGTTATCCACTCAATCAGGAACTCGCTCGTTCCTCGGTGCAGACGGCGATGCAGGCCTGGGTCGATGGTAAGTCGCCCAAGGATCTGAAAGAATTTAAGCCGGCAATCATCATTGGTGACACCGGTTGGGAAAAAGGGAAGAAGCTCGTCTCGTTCGAAATCCTGGCGAATGAAGAGACTTCGGATGGTTCGAATCTGCATATCCGGGTGAAACGCAAGTTCAGCGATGAAGGGGGAGGCAGCGAATCCAAGGTGACCTACATCGTCGGGACAACCCCGGTCATCACCATTTTTCCGCAGTAAGTTTTCTGCCGTGAAATTTCCGCAGAAAAATTCGACAAAAAATTCCACAGTCAATCTTCAATGAGGTGATTCATGCTGGTGAAGTCGTGGTCCGTGTGTCTGCTGGTGCTGGGTTGCGGGTTAACTGCCATCCACGCCGAAGTTGCGGCGGATGAGGGACTGGCATCGACCCGTCCAGAGATGAAGAAACGGATTGAAGCCTTAAAAGAGCGGACCTCACGTTTGCCGCTCCCCCCACCGACTGAGCAGGAATTGGCCTCGGGGCGTTCGCTTGTTAACAACGGTCGACTGCGGTCGATTTATCTCCCCCCTTCCTGGCAGCCATTTCTTGTCCCGGGTTGGGGCAGCAACTCGGCCAACCGGGGAAAAGGGGGGACGGCGTCGTTGCTGAAAACGCTCGAAGCCGATCCAAATTATGGTTTCAAGACGCGGCTGTTCTGGATTGTTTCACGCACCAATGACTGTCGGTATTGTCTTGGGCATCAGGAGCTCAAACTGAAGCGAGTCGGGATGACCGACGATCAGATTGCGTCGTTAGATTCTCGCTGGGATTTGTTTCCCGCCAGTGAGCAGGCGGCCATTGAAGCGACGCGGAAGTTGACGATCACCCCACATTTGTTCGGTGAACAGGATCTCGCCAAGCTGAAGTCTCATTTCACGGCCCCCGAGATCATCGACATTCTCTATACGGTGAGTCGCTACAACGCGGTGAACCGCTGGACCTCATCCACCGGGATTCCTCAGGATCAGGCGTTTGGGGGGGAATCGCAGAGCGTGCTTGATACGCCGACTTCGGATGAGTATTCCCAGCGACCTTCCAAGGTCATTCCACTCGACATCAAGCCCAGGCCGGAATGGGAGCGGCGAGATCAAGTCGAGGCCGCATTGAAGAAGGCCCACGAACGAACTGCGGCGCTGGAACTTCCTGCGGTGGATGCTGCTCGAAAGTTGCTGGCGAAGGACTGTCCCGGTGTGACTCCACCCGTTTGGTTTCAGGCGATGACAAATCTGTCGGTGGCCCTGGATTCTTGGGCCCAGCGGCAAGCGATGGCGCGTGATGGCAAGACGCCTCTCGATCTGCGGGTGCTGATCGCTTGGGTCAGTGCACGGGAAAACCGGGCCTGGTATTCGCTGGGGCATGCGCGGGCTCGGTATCTTGCAGCGGGTGGTGAGCTGTCGCAGTTGGATTCGTTTGCGAATCTCGAAAAGAATGCGACTCCGGGATATGCCGAGGCCTTGCGATTCGCGAGAAAATTAACCTCGGCACCGCATACGATAGACGATGCGGACATTACGCGACTCAAAGAGACCTTTAGTGATTTTGAAGTCGCAGAAATTATTCAGTTGACCTGCGATGCGAATGCATTTGACCGATTCACCGAGTCGCTGCGGCTGCCACTGGAAACCTCGCTGGACTAAACGCGCTCACACGTATCGAAAGGGCGTGCAGGGCGAACTGGTGGAGGGTTTCGCTGACCGTGGTTGAGCCGTTTACCAGAACCGTGAATTCGTATTGGTCTGCACTTTTTGGAATGCAGGTCGGACTGCAGGCAGCACGAGCTTGCGGAGGATCATCAGGTTGGCCCGCATCAAGAATCTGGTTTCCGATTGCGGTAGAGCGCGGGGTCAATGGCGCTCAGCATTTCTTCGCGAGCAGGAATATCATCGAGAAATGAAGCGATTCGATCCACTTCCGTTTTGGGGTCGTTGATCAAATTGTTGTAGCTGATCTGCAGGACTTGCAGATGAGTCTGTGTCGGGAGCCATTGGAAAAGTCTGTCCAGATGGATCCCGAATGATTGCTGCAACTGATCCCGAGGTGCTGCCGCACGACCGAGACGTTTCAGCATTTTTTCCTGAGATTTCAGCACTTCATCCAGATCCCGATTCATGAAAATGATGCGATAGTTTTCCGTGGGGGGAAGATCGTAGAGCAGTGCCGAGACCATCTTCACCGCTTTGCCGCGCGCCGTAGGGAGCCAACTGGGATCCGCTTTGATTTTTTTGGCACGCTCATATTCGAGATAGCCACGCGGATTGTCGGTGTCGGCGGCCCGAATTTCGTCGGTCAGCGCCCTGATCCCTCCCCGATCCAGCATCTGCATCATCAAAGAGGTTCCTGATCGGGGAAGCCCTGAAACAATCACGATCTCGGTTTGCAATGACATGGGTCGCTCGATTCCAGAGGGGTGTTTCTGATGGTGATACGATTCTCGCTCACGTTTCGGTGAAAGACGACCGGTTGGAAAACGCAAAACCCAAACGGATTACCGCGCAGTCCAATCCTCTTTTGGCGAGTCCACTAGAAATGCACTTTCAAAAAGGGACGGGCCAGAAACGCACTCATCATTGAGGCGAGGAACCAGTAAACCATCCACCAGTCGCTTCCCGTCGCCCAAGTCGGTGAGCGATGCGGATAGTCAATTTCGATCGATTGAACAACCGAATCGGTCGCAAAGGGTTGCTCGCGCGGATGAACCAGCACCGCAGTCAATTGCCGTGGAGGACGTTGAATACTGACCGGCATCGCCGATTCGCCGATCGAGATTTCCTTGGTGAAATGCGTTTCGCCGACTTGGAATACGAGGTCGTGCAAACCCGCTTGTTGGGCCTGAATTGTCCAGCAGACCTTATTTTTCGAGGTGATTCGTACCGGTCCTGATGTCATCCTCGCCGCAGGAGTCGCCAGGGCATTAAGCTGAATGACCGCAACGGAACGTTCCTGGCCTGTCCCGAATTGGACCGTCACAATCGCCTGTTGGCCGACGGCCAAAGGACGCGATTGAAACCATAGAGAGAGTTGACTGAGCAGCAGACAGGTCGGGATCGTCATCACGAGCATCGGGACCACGGACAATCCTAATAATCGGACCGCTCCCCACAGCAGCGCCCCCTGCACGCGAAACCCGACCCCTAAATGATCTTTGAATAACGATAACGCCAGCAGATTCGCCTTAATCTGATTCCGTGTGTACTGCAGTGCTGGCTGGTGCGAGGTGTACTTGAACACCACCAGCATGACCAACCCTGTGATGGCCGCGATCAGGGTGAGTGACAACCCGTCAGGAATCCACGCCAGCGGTGCCAGCACAAGATTCGCAATCGCCGTCGCGATCTGATTCAGCCAGATGGTAATTGCGATGAGCATAGATCGTTACTCGATGTATCCCAGTCCGCGCAACTGATCGGCAACTTGCCGCTCGGCATCGGCTTCGCCCAGTCGTTTCAATTCGGTTTCAATGGCGGTAGTAATCAGTTCTTCGACGCTGCTGAATCCCGCCTTCGCCGCCGCCTGTTTGGCTCGCTCATACAGATTCGAGTCGATGCTTACTTTTGTCATCGGTGCAGTTCCAGGTGTAAGTCAAAATGGGTTGCGAGGTCACTATTGGTGGATCACCGTTGGGTGGATGATCATTCGATCAGGATTGAAAACATTCAGAACTGGAAGAGGCTTCGTCCTGTCATTGTACTGGGGGTTGGTAATCCGAACTCATCCAGAATCGACGGGGCCAGGTCAATCAGAGCGGGATTTGTCAGGCGGAATGCTCGATTGCTGAATAAAACGCCTGGGACTTCGAGTGCATCCGAGCAGTGATCCGCGCTCCAGGCCGAGGTGTTGTCGAGCAGGATCTCGGGGGTCAAGTCTCCCAGGCAGGTTTCCCACGAGGCACGATAGCCCCGGGAATAGCCGATAATCAGGTCGGGGGCCAGTGCGGTGGCACTCCCCGTGTAAATTTGACTCGAGCGATAGACGTTGCGAATCACCTGTTCACCATGGAGATCGCGGACCCCTCGCAGTTTTGTGATCAGCTGTTGGATGAGTTCCTCAGCCTCATCCCCCGGTTCCACAATCCCGTCCCGTTCCCGACCCTTCAGGTTCAGGTACAGCCCATTAATTCCCAGACCGTAGGCGCGGGACTGAGACCAATCGGCATTTTTCAGGATCGAAGTACATTCCCTCGGGTTGAGATACCCTTGCGCTCGCAACCACGAGTTGAGATTGAACTGACGGCCAAAATTGGCGAACCCATGGTCACTCATGATGAATAGCGTCGCCTTGCTTCCATAGCGATCATCAATGTCACCGATGATTTTGTCCAGACGCTGGTAGAGTTCTTTCACGTATTGGTAACGACTCGCCGCCTCGGCGGTCGACCGGGTGGGGTGCAGCGGGTTTTCATCCGAATTCCACCAGAACAGGTGCGACTGCAGATCGCTGCTGGAAAAGTAGAAGAACAAGAGCCCATCTTCGTAGTTCTCGATGGCATACTCGAACAGCGTCAGCCGCTCTTCCAAGACCGTGGTCGCCTGCCGGCGGAATTCCTCGTCATTGAAGACGCCGTTCGAACGAGCCTTGTGATCTTCCTGAAAACCGGTCGTGTAAAACAGCCCGAGGGATTTCGAGATCTCGGAGATAAATCCAGGAGGTTCAGACAAGGGAACCGCTGGCTGCGAGGGATCGACGTTCACCGGAGTGACATAGAGCCGAAAATTCGGAGCGACTTCCTGCAGAAAAAAACGGCAAATCCCACTGGCATGCTGCTGCGGCAGAGGTTGGGGTGTCGATAGGGGGAAATCGAGTCGGGTCCAGTGGCTCCACTCCCCCGGCTTCAGCATGATTTTCTGGCCCCCCACTTCTAAGAGCGCCGCGTTCGAAGCCCGATCACGGTGGACTTCCAATTCGAGGGTGATGGGGGTCGGGGATTTCAGCAAACTATTTTGCGGGCCGACGATTTTCACTTTGGCCGTGTTGTTGATGAACCGCAGTCGGGAACGCTTCCCTCCCCCTTCCTCGAATCCCCGCTGCGGAGAATCCTCGCTGAAGTACTGATAAGAGCCGTAGGTCCCCAACATGTCAGGGGTTCCCATCCCCGCCAGGCAGCGATGGTGGCCGTAGTGAGAAGGACTGGGGGGATAGTTCGAGGGGATGTCGTAAAAGGTCGAGGTGATCTTTTTGGCATCCAGATAATCCCAGAACGGAATTCCCTGCCGCCGCAACACGGTCTTGGCAGGCTTGTGATTGAAAGGGGGAAAATCGAGCTGTAGCCGATGTTCCCCCAGTTCCAGCCCCCCTTCCCCAGGCAGCGTTTCCGCAGCGGAATAAAACGGAGCACATTGGTCATGTGGATGTCGATGGATGAAGTCGAAGATCCCGTGTGAGCCAGGACCCGCTCCGTTGATGAAACTTGCCCACGCCACGGGACTTTGCGGTGGCATGCTGGTGGCAAGTTCACTGAAACCACCACGAGATGACAGTTTTGCCAGATTCGGCAGCAGTCCCGCTTCCATCATGCTGCGGCATAAACGGGGATCCATCCCATCAATGCCGATCACGATCACTTTTTTGCCCAAAGTCCGTGAGACCTTGTTCCCTCCACCAATCCAGTACGAGGCGGCGAGTGCTCCCGCGGCGAGTGTCCCCGCACCGGCGGCGAAAGCCCCCCCTTTCAGGAGTGAACGGCGCGTGATGTTTTTTTGGTGGTTGGATGTCATGCGACAGAGCCCTCGGATTTGACAGGAGGAGTCACCACATCTGCTACGAGTAACTGTTGTTCGCCGACGACCAGCGGTTTTCCATCCATGTACTCGGGGATGGGGCAGCCAAATAAATCCAGCACTGTGGGGGCCAGATCGAGTAATCGCGGAGACTCGGACGAAATCGCATGATTACAAAAGAGGACGCCGGGGACGACCGAGGGATCGACACAATGATCGCCACTCCAGGCTTTCAGGTTGTCGTGAAAAAGGGTGTGACTCGTCCGTCCGACGGCCGCGTCCCAGGAAACGCGATACCCCTCTGCATAGCCCACAATCAAATCAGGAGCGTTTTCTTTATAGGGGCCTCGATAGGCTTTGATCGCCTGGTAAACTCGTTTGATGGCCGCATCGCCGGTTTTTGGATCGACTAGGCGCGCCAGGCGACCTGCGATCTCGTCCCGCAGTTGCTGAGCTTCGTCCCCAGGCTCCACAATCCCTTGTGCGAACTTGCCGCGGAGATTCAAAAAAATTCCGGTCAGGCCGATCGCAAAGGCTTTCGTTTGCGACCAGTCGATTCCGGCGAGATAGTCTTGATCTCGTTGAGTCTCATGGACGACCAGATAACCGTTTTCCTCGAGCCAGCGGTTCAGGTCCACCCCACGGCGGAAGGTGTTAAACCCGTGATCCGACAACACCATGAGCAGCGTGGGGTGGTTTTCGCACCGGGCCATGGTCCGGCCGACCAACTGATCCATGCGGACATACAGGTCTTCGATGGTGGTCTGAAACCGGACGGGAACCTCGGTGGGGCGTGCCGGATGGGCCGCGTCAAGATATCTCCAGAACATGTGTTGCATACGGTCGGTTCCATCGAAGACACAGACGCAAAGACCTTCCGGAACTTTATCAAGTCCGTCAAAAAACATCGCTTCCCGTTCCCGATCGATATCGGTGCATTGCTGCAGAAAATGCTCGTCTTCGAGAACCTGCTCGCTGAGTCCCCAGGTATCCTCGGCCAGCCCGAGCGTCGCATAGGGGCCTTGCTTCTTGGCGAGATAGATCGGGTACACAGCAGGATAGCCAATCGCCATGGCGGGATGTTCGGGGTCAAGATGGAT
>JBIKZJ010000162.1:0-13003 GCA_044354755.1 Schlesneria sp.
ACACCATTGCCTCCGCTGTATGTGAAGGGTGGTCAAGTCAAAGATGCGGCGGTCTGTGCAGCGGCTGAAGCGGCTGATGAATCGATTCTTGTTAACGATGCTGGACTTGCGAATGTGTTTGTCTACCTAAAGAAAGCTCCCAAGGTTTCTGGTGATGTCGTCTCTGACGCGAATGTCATTTTTGATCAGAAAAACTGTGTTTTTCTTCCGCATGCCATGATCGTCCGCGTCGGTCAAACCATTAAAGTTTTAAATAGCGACGCAGTCGCCCACAACACGCATACGAACGGCAAGAAAACGACCTCGTTCAATTCGATTGTGAATCCAAATGACACGGTGGGTGCGACGCTGGTTTACAAGCAAGCCGAACAAGAGCCCATTTCGGTAGTCTGTGATATTCATCCTTGGATGCGAGCCTATCATCTCCCGATTGATCATCCGTTTGTCGCGCTGAGCGCCGCTGACGGCTCGTTTGAAATTAAAGACCTGCCGGTGGGAAAGCATGAGTTCAAAGTCTGGCATGAAGTCGGTGGACTGCTGGAGAAAAATCTTGTGGTCGACGTAAAGCCGGGCGAGAATCAATTAACGATAAAGGTTTCGAATTCGCAGTTGAAGAAGTGACTCACACCTTTTTTTCAAGTATCACCAATTTTGATGTTTTAGCACTGATGGTGCAGATCATGAATGGCGGGAATAGACCGATGACAATTCCGAGTTATGCTCGCCTGGGGACTCCAGCGCTGTTGGCATTCGGTGTGACTTTGTTGATGGCAGGATGTGGCACTGGTCCGCAGGCGGAATTTAAATTCCGGAAATCAACAGGGGAACTGATACCCGAGGTCAACAAGGCGTTTAAAAAGACGCTGAAAGACTCATTCGGTACCCCTCAGGAATTGGTGGCCTGGGAGACTTTCCCGATTGAATACGGTGGAGTCCAGGGTACGGTTGAGAGTACAGGGACGACTGATTCGTCATTTACCGTGGCGTTACTGGGTAATGTTAAGCTTGCGGCCAAAGGAAAACCCGTACTCTGGTTGACCGGCGCCAATGCAGGTACCAAAACTGCCGAAACGATTGTAAATGGTTTTAACTCCGAGAAAAACGAGTTGACAATTGCACGGGGTTCTGCCAAACCCGAGGTGGGTGATCGCTTCATCATTGCTCATGGGACCGACCTGCAATTTGGTCGAATTGTTTACATGAAGAATTGTATGCATTGCCACGGAGTCACTGGGGATGGTGCTGGACCTACCGGCGAGTTTTTGAATCCGCGACCTCGGGACTACCGCCACGGGCAATTTAAATTTACTTCGACAAAGTCCGGAGAGAAGGCCACGCGAGATGATTTGCATCGAATCCTCCAGAATGGGATTCCTGGCACCTACATGCCGTCATTTTTGTTATTGGGCGAACGAGAAACTACTTCCGTGGTGGAATATGTACGGTGGCTGGCGATGCGGGGTGAATTTGAAAAACGAATGGTTGAAGAACTGACCTCGGATTATTCAACCCCTGCGATTGCAGATGCTGCTTCGAAGGCGGAGGCTGCATATAGAGAGAAGCGAAAACAGCATGATGAGCTGAAAAAGTCGCAAGGGAAAAATAGTAAGGAAAAATTGCCGGAAATCGAAAAGCCACTGAGCTTGGCAAAGTCACTGAAAGAGGCGGTCAACACGTTCAAAGCCTTTGTTGTGAGTCACGATTACGATGCGGCGGTGACAGAGACGGCTGGCTTGGTCTCGTCCGCGTGGGTGCGAGCAGAGGACGCAAGTTCGGTGATTCACCCTTCGATTCATCGTGTCGAGGATACATCAGAGTCTCGCGAAAGAGGTCGTTTGTTGTATATGGGCGACAAAACCAAGTGTTATACTTGCCATGGTCCAACGGGTCGTGGGGATGGTGTGGCGAACGAGGATTTCTGGGCGATGCCGGGTTCAAGTCAAAAGTATGAGCGTCGAGGTTTGCACGACGAATGGGGCAATCCTTTGAAGCCGCGGAATCTGACGCTTGGTCAGTACCGTGGTGGTCGACGTCCCGTAGACTTGTTTCGTCGAATGTATGCGGGGATTAAAGGAACTCCGATGCCCGCATTCGGTGGTACCGCATTAACGGACGAACAACTGTGGGATTTGGTGAATTATGTGATGAGTTTGCCTTATGAACCAAAGGGATCACCAGTTCAAAAGCACGAGGTGGACGGAGTCGCATCTACGGTGGAAAAGTCGTCTCATTGAACGGTGAGGCACATGGGTGAGATCGGAAGTTCTTGGACGTGTTTCGCTGGCGGTCCTTGGGACACAGAGACAGAACATAACGACAAGCGTCGAAATCAAAGGTGAGTATCGTGGGTAGGTTCTGGGCAGTTTTTTTCACGCTGACATCGGTCATCATATTTGGTGTCTCTTGGATTTCGCCATCATACAATTGGTGGTTTCCAGGGGATGGGCGCGCCTACTCGACGCTGGGCGGAAAAATCGACGATCTCTTTTATCTGATACTTTGGATCGTGGCGGTGACTTTCGTAGGGACGAGTGCAGCACTCGGGTACGCGTTATGGCGTGGTGCCACCATCAAGCCCGACGAAAAGGTTTGGTATTCACACGGAAGCCATGGCCTCGAAGTCATTTGGACCATTGTTCCTTCAGCCGTTTTGCTGTTCATCGCGTTATACCAATTGGATGTCTGGGCCGAATATCGTATGAAGGGGTTTGCAAAAGAAAAAGATGGGACTCCCCGAACGATTACGGTCGTCGCGGAAGTGACTGCAAGACAGTTCGAGTGGCGAATCCGGTACCCCGCCAGTGGCAAACCACTTAAGCCGACACCTCAGCCTGATGATGTCTATTCGGTGAACGAACTGCACGTACCGACGGGTGGTTTGGTCTCGATTACATTGCGAACTGATGATGTCCAACACGCGTTCTTTGTTCCCCAACTGCGTATTAAACAGGACGCGGTACCGGGGAAAATGATTCCGGTTTGGTTTGATGCCACGATGCCGCGCGACTACGAGATGTTGTGTGCCGAGCTTTGTGGTTGGGGCCATTATAAAATGAAGGCTAAGTTAGTGGCTCAATCGACTGCAGATTTCGAAGCTTGGAAAAAACGAGCGTCGGCGGATCAGTTTGATGACGGTTATCGCAAGCCAGCGGAATAATATTTCACAGACGACAGTCACGGTTTCACGGCAGATGACGACAGGCTGCCCCAATTGGTTCGGGTCAAATTCATTCATCGTTGACGTAAATCGAAAAGCAGATTGAATATGAGTATTCTTCATCCGACAGTTGACCACGGCGAGCACGGCTTACACGTTGAGGATGTTCATGAGCATGTTGAGCATGGTCATGCACACGAACACAAGCAGAGTTTCATCTCGCATTATGTCTTCTCTACCGATCATAAGATGATCGGCAAGCAATTCTTGATCACCACCATGATCATGATGATGGTAGGCGGGGCTTTGGCTTTGGCCGTACGTTGGCAGTTGGCTCGGCCTTGGGAGCGGATGCCGATTTTTGGTGATTTGGTTTTTGCTGCGGACGGCGGTCAGATTTCGCCCGATTCCTATACCATGCTATTCACCATGCACGCCACTGTGATGATTTTTCTCGTAATTATCCCGGTGCTCGCTGGAGCGTTTGGAAACTTTTTGATCCCGTTGCAAATCGGTGCGGATGACATGGCGTTTCCGATATTGAACATGCTCAGCTACTGGTTTATGTGGCCGGCAATTTTTCTATTTGGGGCCAGTTTCTTTATGCACGGGGGTGGGCCAGCATCGGGTTGGACATCGTACCCATTACTTTCGTTGTTGCGTGAGGCGGCACCCGGTTCGCGCGGGGCACAAACACTATGGTTGCTGGGTCTGACATTCGTCGGTGTCTCGTCGATGATGGGTTCGGTCAACTATATGACGACCATCATTAACATGAGAGCACCGGGTATGACTTTGTTTCGCATGCCCTTGACGATTTGGTCGATGTTCATTACGGCAATTCTGCAGGCATTTGCTCTTCCTGTCTTAACCGCCGCTGGCTTCATGATGGTGGCTGACCGAATGTTGGGGACCTGTTTTTTCGTCCCTTCCGGTATCGTCGTCAACAATGCGGCACCGACTGTGGGTGGTGGTCAGACGCTATTGTGGCAACATTTGTTTTGGTTTTATTCTCACCCTGCCGTGTACATCATGCTGTTGCCCGCCATGGGAATGGTTTCTGACATGTTGGCATGCATGTGTCGTAAGCCGGTGTTTGGTTACAAGCCGATGGTCTATTCGATGTCCGCGATCGCGGGATTGGGCTTTATCGTGTGGGGCCATCATATGTTCATCAGCGGTATGAACCCCGCTTTAGGGATGACGTTCATGGTAAGTACGATCATGATCGCGCTTCCGTCGGCGATCAAGACGTTTAACTGGATCGGTACCATCTGGGGAGGTCGCGTCCAGTTCAACTCAGTGATGTTGTATTGCACGGCGTTTGTGTCGATGTTCGTCATCGGCGGTTTGAGTGGGATTTTCATGGCTGCAGTCCCTGTGGACATCTATATCCATGATACCTATTTTATCGTGGCCCATTTTCACTACGTGATTTTTGGAGCGACACTGTTCGGTGTTTTTGGTGCGATTGTGTTCTGGTTCCCGAAGATGTACGGCCGCATGATGAATGAGACTGTGAGTAAAATTCATTTTGTACTGACCTTTATCGGTTTTAACTGTACGTTCTACCCGATGCACATGCTCGGTATTGCAGGTATGCCACGTCGGTATGCCGATCCCTATCACTTCCCTTATCTCGAACACTTGTTGCCGCTGAATCAGTTCATGACTGCCTCGGCATTCCTGATGGGGTTTGCTCAATTCTTACTGTTGGGGAACTTCTTTTACAGTATGTATTTTGGTCCGAAATGTGGCCGGAATCCTTGGAATGCCAATGGTCTTGAATGGACGGCACCATCCCCTCCAGGCCATGGGAATTATGATATTCCACCAATCGTTTATCATGGGCCGTACGAGTATGGTTCTCCCGTAAGCGGCGGGAAGGATTTCTTGATGCAAACCGAATACGTTCCGCTGGCACAGCGCGTTGTTCATGAGGATCACTGAATCGGTGTGATTATTGAGAGAATACGAATCTGCCTGAGATAGACCGGTAATCCGGGCAAAGCTGGCAGGATTTGTTGATGTTTGAGTGTTGGCCTTTTGAAAACGTATCCAATCCCGATGAACTCAACTTCCCATGGCTTCTGGCTGCATCGATTCGCGTGGTTGATTGCTACGTTGACACTATTTTTGCCCGTGACGACCGGGGCGGTCGTCACGACATTGAAGGCAGGAATGGTTTTTGCCGATTGGCCATCCTCGGATGGTTATCACATGTTTGCCTATCCTTGGTTGAGTTCTGCTCGAGATGAATTCGTGGAGCATGGCCACCGTTTGGCAGGAGTCGTCATCGGCCTGCTCAGCATCACGCTCGTGTTGACCGCCTGGTTTTTCGATCGGCGTCGGCCTGTCCGGGTGATTGCAGGGTTGATTTTCGGTGCGGTGGTGTGTCAGGGAATGTTGGGTGGTGCGCGGGTTCTTTTGGATCAACAAACATTGGCTTTGCTGCACGGGGATTTTGCCGCGTTGGTATTCAGTCTGATGGCGATCTTGATTTTGATTACCAGTCCCGGTTGGGGTGCTCGATCCCATCTGACATCAATCACGGACAGCAATCGGGTCTCATTGGCAGCGAAACTTGTATTCGGTTGCCTGATGGCACAGTATGTAATGGGTGGTTTCTTACGGCATTTGCGTGAACGGAGTGAGTTTGCGTGGGCATGGATGGTGCATCCTTGGTTTGCCATCGCGGTCATTCTGGTGACGATCCTATTTGCGTTCGCGGTACGAGGTTTGAGTTCCACACACCTTGTTCGATGTGCTTATGCATTGGTAGGGCTTGCGATCGTGCAGTCTTCGATTGGGCTCGCCACATGGTACGTGAAGTATGGGTTACCTTCCTGGGGCGTCGTGGCGCAGCAAGATTCACTCGGACAGATCATTGTCTGCTCGCTCCACAAAGTTGTGGGGATGTTGACTTTAATGACGAGTGTGGTGGCCGTGGTGTGTTGCTGGGCGACGAAGCCACTGCAGTCGAACAGTGTCACTCCGGACTCTGTTGGTCACAAGATGGCAGGAGTATTGCCATGAGTACCATCTCTTCCTTGCCAGTACGTACGGAGGTTTCCAACGCTTTGCCGAATCGAATCGTTTCGTCGATGGGGTCACGTTTTGCAGATTATCTGCAAATTGCGAAGCCGCGAATTTCGCTCATGGTTTTGGTCACTGTTTCCTGTGGCTATGTGTTGGGAATGGAGACATCAACCATCTCAATCACCCTGTTGCATGCCTGTCTTGGGATCGCGGTGGTCGCGATTGGCTCGTCAGCCATGAATCAATGGGTTGAGCGTGATACCGATGGGAAAATGGAACGAACCAAGAATCGACCACTTCCTTCAGGTCGTTTGGCACCGGCTGAGGTTTTGTGTTTTGGACTCGGCTGTGCGATTATCGGGTGCACCTATCTCGCGTTTCTCGTGAATACGCCTACTGCGACTGTTACCGGACTCACGTTTCTTCTCTACGCAGGGGCTTACACGCCACTGAAACGGATCACTTCGCTCTGTACGGTCGTCGGTGCGGTGCCCGGTGCATTGCCTCCGGTGCTCGGGTGGCTGGCTGCGGGCGGGCGTTGGGATGCGAGTTTGTTTTCGTTATTTGCCGTGTTGTTTTTATGGCAGTTTCCTCATTTCTTCGCGATCGCATGGCTGCATCGTGAAGATTATTGTCGTGCAGGGCTACGAATGCTTCCTGCGGGTAAGCCACTTCCCCATATTACGGGACTGATGGCTGTCGCTTACGCAGTCTGTCTGATTCCTGTTAGCCTACTCCCGACACATTTGGGATTAGCAGGTTCGACTTACGCTTATGTGGCGATGGTGCTTGGTGCGTTGTACCTGTCCGCATCGATTCTGTTTGCTTATGATGAAACCCGGAAAAGTGCCCGTCGGGTTTTATGGACATCGCTGATTTATTTGCCTGTACTGCTGATCACACTGAGCTGGGATCATCTGAGACTTCTCGAACGACTGTAATCAAACTCTGCTTTCAACAAACACGGTCAATCAACTGTGGCGTCTGAGCCATGGTATAGACTTAAGTCGCGAATGAGACTGAAATGACACACGCTGTTGCTGCTCCGACTCTGAAGATGGGTATACCCATTTCGAATGCCAAGCTTGGAATGTGGTTATTCCTGGGTACGGAAATCATGTTCTTCACAGCCTTCATTGGCACGTATATCGTGATGCGCATGGGGTCGCTTGGCTGGCCGACCGATCCACACGTGACCCACATCAATATCGCATTTGGTGGTATCAACACGTTCGTGTTGATTGTGTCGAGTTATTTTGTGGTAGTCTCGCACGATTGTTTGCTCAATCATCAGTACGCCAAGGCATGGAAATTCATGCTGTACACGTTACTACTTGGCAGTCTGTTTCTCGGGATTAAAAGTCTTGAGTATGCGGGTAAGTTTGAACATGACATCCTCCCTGGCCATATTCCTGAAAATAATCGGCAGGCGATGGACAAGGTCGTCGGACAGTTCGGGGCATTGATGGATCGTCATCTGGCAAAAGCCTTTCCCAAGAAAGAAAAACGAGAAGACCAGAAGGCCGAGTTGGACACGCAGATCGAGACGCTGTCGAAAAAAGTTGACGCCACCGCATCAGAAAAAAAACAGTTAAGTCAGTATCAGGCGATCGCAAAATTGAACTCGGAATACATCAGTCTGAAAGAGCACGTCCGGGGTAATCTGTCTTTGATGGTCCCTTATGAAAAATTTGATGACATTCGCAAAGAAGAGCACGCCAGCAGCAAGTATGCTCCGGTCACGCTCGAGGAAGTCAACCAAAAGGTTGAAGAATTGCGCAAGGGAGTCGTGAGGACGCACGAACAATCGGCCGATGAAGGAAACCATGATGAAGCCAAGCATGACGAAATCAAGCGTCTGGATAAAAAGCAGAACGATCAGGATGAACTCATCAAATCGTTAGCAAGTGGATTACGGTCGGCTCAACCAATCCTCTACGGAAATCTGTTTGCCTCGAACTATTTTCTGATGACCGGTTTCCATGCAATTCACGTCATTATTGGACTGTTCATGTTTTTGCTGATTCTGATGAAGGGGAGTCGGCTGTCTATTGATGACGCCATTCTCGTCGAAAATATCGGACTGTACTGGCACTTTGTCGATTTGGTCTGGATTTTTCTGTTTCCTTTGCTTTACATTATCTGAGACGGATTTGAGTCTGAGTTAAAACGGCGAGAATTCGCCAAGTCCCTGCGATGCACAAACCGACCTTGTGTCGGATGAAAATGGAGAGTTGAACGTCATGTCGGATCACAACCCAGCGATCGAGCACGATGAGTCACACGGAAGCATCTATTTCCGCGTCTTTATCGCCTTGTGTGTCTTCACCTTGATTTCGGTCGCCGCCGATTTGGTGCATCTTCCCAGCAAGATTCTGCTCGGTGCGATTGTGCTGGCCGTTGCTGTGGCGAAAGCCTTGTGTGTGTTGATGTACTTCATGCACCTGAAATTTGAACGGGCCTGGAAGTACTTGCTACTCGCCCCGACCACGATTATCGCCTTGGCGCTCCCGGTTTCCCTGCGGCCTGATATTGGATCCAGCTATTATTTTCAGGATCTACAGCAATTGAAGGACTACCCCGAGCACGAAGCCCGCGTTCGTGATGCATTGAAGCATGAATCGGGTCATCACTGACGCGGACGAACTCGATCGAGGTCACGATGTCAGACAGTCTTGCCGTGAGCGTTGCTGGCTTACATCATGCTTATTCCGAGCGGATAGCGCTGGATGGTATTGATTTTGGTGTACTGGCCGGTGAAGCGTTTGGTTTACTTGGGCCGAACGGCGGTGGAAAAACAACTCTGTTTCGACTGCTTTCCACAATCCTTCCCGTTCAAACCGGCAAGGTGACGCTGTCTGGGTTCGATGTCGCTACACAGGCACAGCAGGTTCGCCAGATCATTGGCGTTACGTTCCAGTCACCCAGCTTGGATGGTAAGCTCACCGTGTGGGAAAATCTGCAGCATCAGGCACATCTCTATGGCCTGTATGGAGTGCAAAGCAAAGCTCGCATCATCGAGTTAATGGATCGCCTGGGGTTGTCTGGTCGTGGCAAAGATCTTGCAGGGTCACTGTCAGGTGGGCTGAAACGGCGGGTGGAAGTTGCGAAAAGCTTGCTGCATCATCCGCAGATTTTGTTGCTTGACGAGCCCAGCACTGGTCTTGATCCTGGTGGACGGCGCGATCTCTGGGAATATTTAACCCGGTTGCGGCAGGACGAGGGGACTACCATTCTCGTGACAACACATTTGATGGAGGAAGCTGAGCGGTGTGACCGATTGGGGATCCTGAATCAGGGCCGTATGATTGCTTTGGGAACTCCCGATGAACTGAAAAGTTCGATTGGAGGCGATTGTTTGATGATTCAAACCCCGAATCCAGAGGGGTTAGCGGAATTGATTGCGGTTCGGTTTCAGTTGCGACCGCAGCGGATCGGCGAGTCACTGAGAATTGAAAAAAGTTTGGGTCACGAGCTTTTAAGGGATATTGTTGCGGCGTTTCCGGGTGAGATTACTGCGATCTCACTTGCCAGGCCGACGCTGGAAGATGTGTTTATTACCAGAACCGGACATCGGTTTTGGGAAGCTGAACAGCCGTGAATGCGACGGAATGAGTGAAGATGATATGTCCAATACCAGAGGCAGTGACGAGTTGACCGGGAAAATGAAGCGAGCGGGAACGGAGCCGAAACCGTCGCCAGTCCTCGCGGTCTATTCGTTGGCTAATCGGGAGCTGGTGCGATTTTTTCGCCAACGGACTCGAATCGTGGGAGCACTCGGCCAGCCGATCATTTTCTGGATTCTGTTTGGTGCGGGGCTCCAGGGTTCTTTTCGGGGTCCGGCAGGGATTTCGTATCAGGAATATTTCTTTCCGGGCGTTGCGGTGATGATTGTGATGTTTACCGCCATTTTTTCCACGATTTCGATCATTGAAGACCGCCGGGAAGGATTCCTGCAAGGAGTGCTGGTGGCCCCCATTTCTCGGACGGCGATCGTCTTGGGAAAGGTGTTGGGGGGGACGATTCTGGCCGTATTGCAGGCAGTTCTGTTTCTGGCACTGGGGCCGGTGATTTCCTGGATCGGACTCGCGCCAACAATTTCGACGGGACTTACTTGGTCCAATCTTCCGGTCGTGATTGGTTATTTGGCACTGGTTGGTTTCGCATTGACATCACTCGGTTATCTGATTGCCTGGCCCATGGATTCCACTCATGGTTTTCATGCGATCATGAGCATTTTTCTGATGCCAATGTGGTTGTTATCAGGATCCTTTTTTCCCGCACCTGACTCGGGATGGCTCGCATGGGTCATCCGTGTTAACCCGTTAACTTACGGAACTGCGGGTCTGCGCCGGTTAGTGACACCAAATATCGATGCTGTGGAAGGGCTTCCTTCGTTGCCATTGAGTTTAGCCGTCACGATCGGGTCGGCAGTGCTGTATGTTTCTCTGGCGATCTGGATGACAGGACGGCAAACAACACACAATGCTCGATGAGAAGACAATTTAATCAAGACAATTTAATCAAGACCGGATCATCAAGACTCGTTTTCAGGATTCCCCCGGACCACTGTTCCGGCACGAAAGAGCCAAATCGGCTGAAACTTTTTCCGTTAACAAGATCGTTTCCAGGCAAGATTCTCGATGAATGACAGCAATCAAAATCGACCAGATCAGAACTCAGGCTCGGGACGACGTACCAGTCCGATGCTGCGGGCAGGAGCGTTACTCTGGATACTTTGCCTGATAGGGATTGGATTCAGCTGGTATCAATGGCGTAACAAATTGTCAAATCAAACTACGGCGCATACAGAAGCCGAAGCCGGACTCGATGATGATACTGATGACGGCCGGCAGGGGAAAAGCATCAAACTGGAACTGCAAGCGGATGGCACCTTTGCCGCTCGTGAAGTCACAGCGGAAGAAGATGAAAATCCCTGGTCTCCAGCAGGAATCGAGGATTTTTCGTTTACCGATGCCAACGGCCAGACGATGACTCGGAAAGACTTGTTGGGCAAACCATTTGTGATTGCCTTCATTTTCACCTTTTGCCGGGGACCATGTCCCAATGTCACAAAGGAAATGCGGGAATTACAGGACCGGCTGAAGGATTATGACTTTAATCTGGTCTCCTTAACGGTTGACCCCGAGCGGGATACAGCCGACGTTTTAAAAACGTATGGGAAAGCCAACGGTGCAGACCCAGAACGCTGGAAGTTTTTGACGGGAAATCAAGCCGAAATCTACGGATTGATCCATCGCAGTTTTGCGATGCCGGTTCAGGAAGAGGAGGATCGGGATCGAAAGCCCGGTTTTGAAATTATCCATTCAACGAATATCATGCTGGTCGACAATTCGGGGCGAGTGATTGGTAAATTCAATGCGCAGAAGGGGGACGAGATGGCCAAACTGCGGAAAGAATTGAAAAGAATTGCCCCAATCAAAACCGATCAGCGTTCTCGCAATCAATCAGGAAAGTGATCAGACGTGGAAAAACTTCCTGACTGGGTCGCGCTGCTACCGACCGTGAACGCAGGACTCAATGGTCTGGCGGGAGTGCTGTTGGTGTTGGGCTACACCTTGATTAAACGAGGCAATCGCGTTGCTCACGCCCGCACGATGATTGCTGCCTTCATCACATCCATTGTTTTTCTTGGCTGTTACCTGACCTATCATTTCGCCTTGCATGCTTATACCGGTGAATCGGGGAAGCGGTTTGGGCATGCGGGAACGCTGCTTTCTAAGGCGTATCTATCGATCCTGTTGACGCATGTGGTTTTGGCTGCAGCGGTTCCGTTTCTTGCTTCGTGGACGCTCTATCAGGCTTGGCGTCAGGATTGGCCCCGGCATCGTCGAATTGCCGTGGTGACTTTTCCAATTTGGGTTTACGTATCCGTGACAGGTGTTATCATTTATACGATGTTGTATCATTGGCCCGGTGCGGCCCCTTGAGAGGTGATGATGAAACGAAAACTGCAAATTCTGGCGTTAGCGGTTGTTGTCCTAGTCCCGTCGTCTAACGTTTGGGCCTGCCCGATGTGCAAGTACGCGTTGGAAACCGACGCGGTCGAGCCCAAAGCCTACATGATCAGTATTCTGTTCATGATGGGGATGATCTCGACCCTGTTCTTCAGCGTTGGTGTCTTGCTGTGGTGGGTTTCCAAGCAAGAGAAAATGGCATTGACTGCTGCTGGGTATCAGCACCTGTTCGACAATGCAGGTAGTCAGCCGTACTTGGCAAAAGCCAAAGCAAAATGCTGATTTGGCATGCGATCCCGCTTGAGATCTGCTCTTAAAGAATGATTTGACCATTCCACCCCTTCAACGGAAGGGGTGTTTCGATTCGATCGGCCGTGGATCTGTTCGGTCGGGCGTGGATCTACGAGGTGTGGTGCTGCTCATCAGCGGCCCAGTTCGGTTCAGGCTTTCGGCCCCATCAGGCTGATTCTCAGATTTTTGTCGTGATGTGCCGTGGCGATTTGCAGGCCATCGGGGTGGAGAGCCAAGTCCCGGGCCGTATTTCCCAAGTTCAACGAATGGAATTCATCCTTCTGGTCGAACTTCCAGAAGAACAGATGCCCACCCCCTTGGCCACCCGTGGCGGCAATCAAAAAACCTTCTGGGTGCGGTTTGAGTCCCCAACTGGTTCCCTGAATGGACGCTTTGCTGAGATGGGTAACGGCATCTTTGCCAGATTCCCATTCGATTTGGGAAACGATCGGATTACCGACTCCGGCAAACGCGTTGGAAACATTGGTAATCCCGCCTGCAAAGCAACGTTTTCCATCGGGAAGAAATTCCAGGCAAT
>JBIKZJ010000163.1:0-12999 GCA_044354755.1 Schlesneria sp.
AATTGCGATCTGGATTTTGTGAACTTAGTGAAACTTGAATCATGCCAATTCCTTATCTGCAAACGTGAGCGACTACACCGCCCGTTTCACGCTCATCCCTTGATCCTCTGCACAGTTTTTGGGATTTGGTCCTACTCGCGATAGTCGTGTTTTTCACGCGAACCCTGTCGAGGAAGGCCAAATTCCTGAAACAATTCGGATTGATCTCGCTCGTTAATCCCGCTCATTGTTTGGTTCCGAATCCGGATCGACCGCCAGATCCTCGGAATTTTTGGCTTCCGCTGGTACCGCAATCGGAATTGCAAAATTTAACCGAACCGCTCGAATCACTCTCTTCTCGCCACCGTTGTGATTTTCTGGCGTTTCCGCTTCCGCTGCAGGTCCGTCGTCGCCGTTTTCTTTTGGGATCAGCCCATTTTGAATGAGAAACTGATCCATCCCTCGATACTGATTGAATTGAACCTGCAGTTGTTTCCACTGTTCTTCGTCAAACAGGGGCTTGAATTTTTCTTCGGGAAGCCTGGCCATCTGATACATCACCAGATACTGGTCATACTGGCCAAACACGGGTGGGGGCTGTGTTTCTTCTAGCAACATTTTGATGATCGCTTGCTGCTGCGCACGTCGCATCGGGACCGTATTCTGGAGATTGACGATTGCGACTGAGATGCTCGCTCGATAGCGAAATCGTCGTCGCTCATTCACCAACACTTCATATTTCACAAGTTGTTCTGGATTAAGCGTCTTACGAATGGATTTTGCGAAGAAGGACGAGTCACCAAATAAACCTGCCTGTTGCCTCGTGCGCAACGGCTGAATTTCTTGCCAGATCTCTTGCCATTCCTGTTGGTTAATTTTCCCGGCCTTGACCTTTTTGCGAATCACAGCGACAGCACCAAAAAATCGTTTGATATCCACGGTGGCCGCGAGTTTTAGCTTATGCGATTGCGCATCGCTCAGCTCACAAACCCGATTGAGCTCATTCAATTGCAGTTTGAGTTTGGTTTCCATCTGGATGCGAGCCTGATCCGCATTGCCACTGGGCTGAAAGACATTGGCATCAAAATTGGCTTCGTCCATCTGAAACATTTGGTCTTCAACGGCGACCTCCTGTTTCGCCGGAACGATGTCATCTACGGCACCTAATCCGACTGAAGGCGTGAACGCGAACAGGCCGATGGTCAAGACAACAGCGAGCGTCCTCATTCCCACCGTAAAATCTCTCGTTGACCCTGTCGGTGGGAAGATTTCGGCCACCGAACGGGCCGAACGGGTCAGCGGATGAAACATTCGTTTCATCGAGACCACGACCTTCGTGGAGAGGATTGAGATCGGATTTTGAACCCGCAGTATGGTCATGAATGTGGTCCCGTTATTCTTCGATTTCGATCGCGTTTTCGATGACGTTGATGTCGATACCCATCGGCATCCCCAACATGTGCAGTTGCAAATTGGGGTCACCATTTTCCGGTGCACAGGCATCGGCAGGATCCTCGCCCCACCAGGGATCAATCGGTTGGCCCTGATCTCCACCACCCCACCAAAAGCCGAAATCGATTTTCTGTAATGTCTGCCAGACTTCCTTCTGATCCGGATTCAAATGGGCAGCAACCAACTGATCCGGAATGACTGGGAAATACTGATCACCGTAGACACTACCCATCATCAACCATTGTTCCCACTTGTCCTGCCAGTTCACTGAAATGTCCGTTGTGATCTTTTCCCGTTGCTCAGAATTCAGAAACAGTGCCCCATCCAATCGAGAGACAAGACTGAGAATCGCGAATTCTTTCCGTTGAGCCGTTCGTTCAGCGGCTTCGGCCGAGTAAACTTTTGACTGCTCGTCATTCAGAGTTTGCTGCAAGATGTTACTGACGACCTCACGAATCTTACTACGCGGTTCCGGTTGTACGCCTAATACGCCTATTCCCCCGCGTCCCTCATTTTGTCGATTCTGGAAGACTGCCATTTCCTTAGCCGCCTGCCTCAGTCCTGCGACCCCGGCCTCCTTGATCGCGGACCGTTGACCCGGCGTCAAATCACTGCAAACCAGCCGGATGAATCGTAATTCTTCCAACAAGACCGGGCGAAACTGCATGATAAACTGCTGCGTCATCGCCTCGTTCTGAGCCTCTGCATCGGGGCCCGCCACTAAGCCCATGGGGCCCGCCATGATTTGAATCCCCACGGCTCGGTTGATCGCTCCTCCAAATAACATTTGAAGCGGAGCCGCGAGAATCCCCAGAATCAGCGGATCTTCCAAAGCCTCTTCGACGACTTGTTCAATCGCTTGCACCGCGTCTGGCTCTTCTTCCAACTCAACCCCACCAGGCAGGATATTGAAGTCAAAGTCGATCCCAATTGGGACCACCAGTGCCGGAACCGCCGCAGGCTCTGCGGCAACCGCTTTCAACTCGTCAGCGTTGATGACCGATACGTGCGTCATCAACGCGAGCAAACCGCACAGCAAACCAATTTTCACCACGTTTTTCATGGATCGCTCCTATTTCCCCGCATCTCGTTCGAGACGGTTAAAGTATTCATCCAGCCCTGATCGGAACTCTTCAGGAAGCGCAGCGCCGGTTTCTCCCGTCGACTGCGATACTCCACGATCTTCGCGGACTTCCTTATCGTTCACCCCTGAGCCTACCAGAGCCAGAGCTGAATCATTCGTGGTTCCGGTCCCTCCACCGCCAGGATTCGCACCACCCGACCCGCCACCCTTGGGGTTGATCTTCTTCGACTGCAGTAAAAGTTCGATCGCTTCGGTTTCCGCACCAATGACTCGGGAGCCCGTATTGTGGTGTCCCAGCATGTCAGTTGCGTCATCCATGACCAGTTCGACCCGATTCAAAAGTGCGATCTCTTTCCCAAATTCTTCCATTCCATCGGGGAGTTCCTGAATCCGGACGGCCAGTTTGGCGACTCGTTCAGACAAATCGTTCTGTGCTGTAGAAAGTCGTTCGGTTCGCTGATGGTACTCGGCTACCGTGACTGCAGGGCGAGCTTGTTCCGCGACCCGCGTCTCTTCCCGCAGATTGACTTCTGCTTCCAGAATCTGCATCGCTTCGAGCACCACCGAAGGGGGAAGACTGGCTTTGGATTTTCCCCCCGGACACTTCCCGGAACAGGCGGGATCGACCAGATCATCTGCCCAGCGATCGAACGTGTCCGACCAGAATTCAGCCTGGGCGATCGATAACCCGGTTTCAATCTTGATGTCATCACCCAGTTGCCGCAGGCTTCCAATCGCGTCCTGGGATCGCATTTCATCCAGTACGGTCTTGAAACGCTGGAATCGACGTCGATCAAAATACGATTGCATGTCATCCATGATCTGCGACAGGTCCTGGCTGCTGGCCGCTTCGACTTTCGACAGATCTTCAATCTCTTGCTTCAAAAGACCGCTCGATTTGTTTTTCGTGCCGAACAGACCACTCACCTGATCCCCAATTTTCCCGGCGACCAGGTACTGCTTTCGCGAGGCGGCTTTCAAGCGTTTGACGAGCGTACTTCCTTCCAGGTTGGCCAGGACCTTGTTCAGTTCATCCGAAATTTTGTCAAACTCGGCCAGCAAATCCTGTTGAGCCTTCACCGCTTCCTCCAGCTTCTCGGCAGCCGGGGCAGGGGTTTTGGGTTTGTTATCACCAGCCGAGACGATCGTCGTCACGGGCAGCGTCAGGCGTGGTTTGGAATTACTTTTCCCCGGTTCTTCCGGCTCACCTTCGGTTTTCTTTGGCGGATTTTGTGACGATTCTCCATCGGCAACGGTCGGAACAACCGGCATCGGCTTGGTCTCACCCGGTTTTTGCGGTGTCCCCGATCCGTTGGCACGATTTTGTCCGGCCATCGGTCCCGCTGGTTTTGGTGGCTGTTGACTCGCCATCGCACTGGCAGCCTGCGACGACTGCTTTAAGAGCTCGGCGACATTCGGCATGCGGTTGCTCGAGATATCCTTGAGGATCTGCAGCATCTCGGCCCATTTTTCCAAGTGTCCCACACCAAACTCGGGATTGCGCATCGCCTGACGAACCAGCTCTTCCCCTCCATTCACCAGACCTGCCAGCCGGCGACCATTCGCCCGTTCTGCCGTGGATTGTGTTTCCAGTCGGCGACGATTTTCAGGGAGGTCCAGTTGTTCAGGGCTGAGCATCCGCAGTTCCTGATTGGTGTGATGCAGCTGCATCTCACGATCACGAACTTCCAGCGACTGGCGATGCCATTTGCTGAGCTGTTCGGTGAGCCACATCGAATGCTGTTCGGCACTCAGCACATACAAGGCAAACGGAACCGAATAGGTTCGGGTACGACCAGGCAAGTAATCTTCCACAAACAGCCGTACATTCAGTGGCTGAGGTTCAATCTCGAGGGTCTGGGCACAGAACGTTCCCGTCAGTTCCAGCATTTCCTTCTCGCTCGCACCGGCAGCGAGGATTCGTTCCCCATGCGCTAGCTTGGAAACAGCGGTTTTGTCTGTCCCCTGCCATTCGATTCCGACCACCTTGATACCAAAATCATCCTGCGCACGAACTTGAAAGGTGAGTGTTTCGGAATCGATGATCACCTTTTGTCGGGGCAGGTCTTCGCAAGAGAGTGACGGGGCCTCGTCGTCGCGGGCGTTGATCGTGACGGTCAGGGGTTCTTTGCCTGTGAGGCCGTATTCGTCTTTCCATTGGAACTGAACTTTGCGAGCCGCCTCAATCCCCATCGCAGGACTCGACATCTCTGAACTCAATCCCACAGCACCCAATGCCGCCTGATTCGACCCCGCCGCATTCGCTGAAGCGGGATTTGCTCCACCCACTAACGACTGGCCGGGTTGGTCAGCGGTCGTCCAGAACCCTTCGGCCAGGGGACGACTGGCAGTGACGGTCAAGGTAGCGGTGCTCCCGTTGACGACGGTCACCGTCCCGCCCCGAATATCTTTATGCAGTGGCTGGGTTCGATTGAGGTAGGCGGGCAACTGGATTTCGGCGGCGACATGCGTCAGTTCCGGACGGAGCATCGGCTCGACTCGCGTTCGCTGCCGGGCATCACCGATTTGCAGATCCAGACGACTGGCATCGATTTGGGGAGGGACTGCAAACTCATAGCGTCCCTCTTTCAATTCGGCGGTCAACGGTAGCTGGCTGCCGATTTTGACGGTCCCTTGGGTGGGATGCCAGTTTGAGTGATTCAGCAGCTTGATGGGAACGGTAGTCGCTTCACCATGGGGGACAATCACTCGCTCGGCCAATTGTTCGACGTTGGTGAAGGTATAACGGGGGGTTGGCTGCCAGGGTGCGGCGAAGCGAGCCCAGGCATTCGAGGCGGCCGAGGGGAACAGCGCCAGTACTAACAGGGCTGCACCGACAGGAATCGCCGCGAGCGACGCCCAGAGTCGATGGCGGGGATGCGGGACCGCATCCGAAAAGTCCTTCTTGCTGGCAACATCGGCCACCTGCGCAATCGCTGCTTCGCACAAAGCGCGTGAGCGTTGTTGTTCATAATCGTTGCGGACCAGTTCGATCACACCCAGCATCTGGTCGCCGAGGCTTGGATAGCGACGACTGAGCAGTCGTGCCATTTGTTCGAGACTGCGATGACACCAGATCCAGCGATGAAGGTACACGGCAACATAGGCACACACCGCAACCGCCAGCAGAAAAATCCCCAACCGGACAGAGGTCGGGGTATCGAGGAGTCGATCGAGCCCAAACACGACGAGGTAAGCCACGAAGACCCCGCAGAGGGCTCCACAGGCCGCCTCGATCGATTTGATCGTCCAGACACGTCGACGCAGTTGATCCAGTTGCGTCTTTAAGGACGAAGGCAACTTCATTGCGGTATTCGGCTGTGAAACACTCATTTCAACGTTCTCCAGAACCACCCACGCATCTCGATCACTTGATTCCGCCTGAAAATCCCGGTCCGAGCCCGCTGTCTGGCCTCGATTCCCGATTCGATTTTCATTTCATTCTCGCGATCACATTCTCGCGATCACATTCTCGCGATCACATTCGCTGTCGATCATCCGCACCTGATCAGCTCATCCGGTTCAAGTCTTTTGGCACGCTCGGACCGTTGCCTTAAATTAGACCGACTATTTTTCGTCCAATCCAGAAAATTCCCAACAACACGACCAATAATGAAGCGACCAGCGGATGACACCATAATTGGACTCGTCGGATCGAAGGTGGTGGTTCTGGCAAAGCGGCCAGTGATTTGAGCACCTGTTCCAGACGATCAAGGCCGATCATCTCACCCTTGGTGACTCGTGAAATCTCGTCCAGCACTTCCGGACGTGCGGCACGCCCGATTCTTTCGACCGCCAATCCCTGAACGAAAAATGAAGCTTCCAGCGTTGCCGCAGTCTGTTTGCAATTCAGGATGAGATCATGTTTTCCGGGCTCTTCGGCAGTAAACCGCGAGGCAAACGCGCCCCATTCATCACCGGATGACGTGAAGCGAACCGTTTCCGCCTTTCCTGACGGGGCCACAATCCGGGCAGTCACATCACCGTTCGGTAATGGCTCACCACTTTTGTCCATCACGTTGGCACTGAGTGCAATGGTTTGCCGGACTTGGGGTTGTTCGGGCGAGTAATACAATCGCATCGATTCCCCTTTGGCCATATTTCGCTGATAGGCCATCCAGCGGACGACCTGTCCCCAGAAGCGATAGTGGTATTTGTCTTCGACCCCTTTTCGCCACCGCCAGGCCCCGTCGGTCCCCATGAAGAGGACTTTCCCGGCACCAAACGTGCGTGTGGCGAGGAGCGGAAGCCGACCAAATTCGTTCGAGACATCTTTATGGACGGCCAGCACTTCACAACCCGCTTTGGCGCGCAGGGCCGGGGCGTACCACTGAAATCCAGGCAGACTTTCCCAGACTTCCATGTTGTCATCCTGAGTATCAGCCAGCTTGGTGAGCAGACTACGGCGCCCCAATTCGGTCAATTCAAAATGACTCGGCGTTCGCGAACCCCAGCCACCCGGCTGAGCCGTATCAAAGATGACGGGACAGAGTTCTCCCAGTTCGGTGTCGATCAATGACATCTGTCGACCCTGTATTCCCGGCATGAAGACCAGACCACTCGCCTGATGTTCGACCAACCCCTTGAGCAGTCGGCAGTCTTCTGCGGTGAGTTGCCCATCTTCAATCCCGACATCACCGAGAAACACCACATCGTACTTCGATAATTCATCCAGCCCTTGTGGAAACTGCTTAATGTAATCTTTATTCCCACCCCCACCCTTTTTCAGGCCGGGGTGAAACAGCAGGCACGAAACCTCGACACCGGGATCGCGCGATAACGCATTTCGCAGATAGCGGTATTCCCAGCGGGGGACCGATTCGACGACGAGCACCCGCAGCTTTTCCTCACGGATCGCAATCGGTGCCGACATGGTGTTGTTATCGGGAATCAGCTCATCCGGATGTCGGGGGACATCAACCGTCAGCGTGTAATCACCCGTTGCCTTGGGTTTCCAATTGATGAAATCACTGGTTCGCCCCATCGGTGCAATACGAACTTCACGTGTCAGCACTTCGCCGTCCGAAACCTTCAACTGAAAGGTGGTGAGATGCTCACGCGGTAAAGTGCTGTCGATGGTGAAGGGGATGCGGACCGATTTCCCTGAGATTCCAAACGTCGGTGAATCGAGACTCAATAACTCGATATCCGGCAGACGCGACGAACTTCCCACCGGGACCGTAAAGACGGGAACCCCTTTTAGGCGGAGGGCCGAGGCGGCCTGAACCGGTGGTTCTCCTTCGTTCCAGTCCCCATCCGATGCAAGGACAATCGCTTGCAGATTCTTGAATTGTTGCGGGGCATTCGCCAGCACTTCATGCAGATTCGTCCCGTGACTTGCCGCCGCAGTTGCTGCCGCCGTCGTTGCTGCAGGATCGCTACTGCCAAAGGGTTGAATCACCACCGTCATCCGTTCTTGCAGCGAGGCCCAGAAGGGATTTTCGGTCAACTGGGCGATCGCCTCACGACGGCTGGTGACGATCGCGGCCGTTGTGGCTTGGCTGGTGACATCGCGGGTCTGCATACTGGCCGAGTCGTCCCACAAGACCGCGACAGTCGGCTTTTCGTCCGGCCGGAATTCCTCAACCCATTCGGGCTGGTTGAACAGCAGCACTCCCAGGCTGACCAATCCCAACCGCAAGAGCTCGAGCAGTCCGATCGAACGCCGGTAGCCGTTTCGTTTCCAGGCCACGTAACAGAGCACCGCCGTCACCGCGATGAGGATCAACGAGACGGCAATTGACCACGGAGCCCAGACAAAGGTCAGTGAACGAACGGTATTCATGCCGCCGCTCCTGGGGCTCGCGCCGGTTGAGTGGTCTGGCCGGTTGGGGAAAAACCCCGTCCCGGTTTTGGCAAACCTCGTTTTGGCAGACAGAGTGCCGCTTCCGCGATCAGCGAAATCAGCATCATCACCAGAAAGATTCGCCAGATCTCTTGAATCAGTGAGCTCAAGCTTCCTGCCGAGTCATCGACACGGACAAAATTCAATCCCCGGAATAACTCGGCCACCCGAGGTTCACCGACCACCCGTGCTTCATCCTCCGCCGCCGGACGATTCACCGCCAGCAGTCGGTCATTGGCGCGATAGACACCCCGGTGATAGGACGATTCGGTCGAGAGGCCCTGGTCCCCTTCGGTGACGGTGCTCCACGTGGATGGCGTTTCCCCACGGGGGTCCCCGGCATCGATTTGCCGCGCCTTTCCCAGGACGACAACCCCCGCCGAGAGAGCTCGCTGGACAAAGGCATACAACACGACTCCGCCGGTCGCCATCGACGAGTCGCGCAGGGCAGGGGTAGTTCCCCAGAAGTAGACGCCCCCGTTTTTCGAGGGGACCCGAGCCAGCAAGGTTGCCCCCCCTTTCAGCGTTGCCAGCGACGTATGCTCGCCACTCAGACGACAGAACTGGCGGACTTCGAGCTGGCCAACGGGAAGTGCGGCACCGCTGAGTGTGCGACCTAATAAATCTTCATCGCCACGCCAAGTCTCAATCGGAATCGACTCGTTCGAGCTCGTCCATTCATTCCAGCGAACTCCGAACAATTGTTCGTCACCGGGAGTGCGTGGGGGAAGAAAGACCGCTTGTCCACCTCGTTCCACAAACGCCTGCAGCAATCCCGCATCGGCCCCTGTCGGCAGCAAACCCTGCCAGAGAACGAGTGCAATCTGGTCCCAATCGACGGTCGACAATTGTTCTCGTCCAATCACTTCGGCGTCACAGGCGAGTGAAGGCTCGGGAGGGATCGCTGCGGCCAATTGCAGCGGGCGTTCTACTTGGGCTTCTTCGGCGATGATGATGGTCTTGCGACGCGGGGGGTGATCGAAGGCAAAATAGAAATCATCGTCGGCGGGGTTCGCATCGGCCGGGATCGAAACTCGGCCCCAGCCTCGTTCCTGAGTTCGTTCGAGCGGAATTCGATGATCTTTCAATTCGGTGACAGGCCCTGTGAGCTCGACTGTCAGGACCGAACGCGCTCCCTCGATGTCGAATTCGACCGGAACCTGAATCTTCTGTTCATCAGGCCCCTCGCGTGCGACCTTGAGGGAGATCAGGAGTTCGGCCCCTTCACTTGTCACCTGTCGCTTGACCTCGGTAACGCGGATCGAGGTGTTCGTCGGGGGAAGTTGCGAATAGGCTAACAGGTGAAACCGAACCCCTTGCGGAAATTCGAGAAAGGCATCGCGTAAGGTGGCCCACCGGCTGCTTTCTGCGGCCCAGTCATTTTCTCGCAGGTCGGAACAGATCCAGATCTCGGTCCGTCCTGAGCGGTTATCTCGTATGTAGTCGTGTGCCGACTGCAACATCAACGGAAGATCCGCTGCCGAGGATGCGGGACCTGTCGTCGGCAGATTGATCAAGGCGGCGGGTGATTCGACTTCGTGCGGCTCATGATTGGTGCTGTCGATGAGGACCCAACGGGTCGAGCCGAGCGTTTGCAGCGTCTGGACCAGTTGTTTTTTGCCTGTTTCCAGCTTGGAATCACCTGTTCCGGCACCTCGCTGCTGCATGCTGGGGGAGCGGTCCAGCAGCATAATCGTGGTGTCGGCATGGCCCCCTGCGGCCAGTCCGAGCCAGCCACTCGCCAAAGGGCGTGCGACGGCAAAAAGCAGTCCTGCGATCGCCAGCATGCGGAACGCCATGATGAGCCATTGCCGCAACCGGGAATAGCCACGAGCCATCCGGTGTGCCGCGAGCAGAAACATCATGGCCGCCCACTGAATCGTCTGAAACCGCCGCTGATTAATCAGATGGATGATGAGCGGTAACGCGATGATGGGGAGGCCCCATAGCAGCCAGGGTTGCAGAAAACTCATCGCATCCCCTTGGCCTGAGCTCGTCCGACGAGAAATCGGACCAGTGCCTGCTCGTAGTTTTCATCAATGCTGATCCGCTGGTAATCGATTGCCGATTCCAGCACGACCTGTTTCATTTGTATCAGATACTGTTGCAGCGCTTTATCATACCGATCAGCGATGTCATTCGGCTCGGCAAAGATCGCCGGCCCCCCCTCCATATCCAAAAACCGCATCGGTCGGCGGAATTGAAAGTTGAGTTCCAATGGGTCGAGCAGATGAAATACCGTGGCATCATGATGCCGAAACCGCAGGTGTTGAAAACAACCGCGGAGCAGTTCCGGCTCGATGAACAGGTCCGAGAGAATCACGATCAAAGCGCGTTGTCGGATCGTCTCGGCCAATTCATGCAGCACGTCGACGAGCTGGGTTTCCCCTTTTGGCTGGGAATTTTCGAGCAGATCAAGCACCAGCCGCAGATGAGCGGCATTCCGCTTGGGGGGCAGATTTTGCACGATCCCCTGTGCGACAGAGGTGAGTCCGACGGCGTCTCCCTGTTGACTGGCGAGATACCCCAGTGTCCCCGCGATCCGTCGAGCGTACTCGATCTTGGTGACACCGGTCGAACCGAAGTTCATCGATCCGCTCGTGTCGAGCACAAAACAACAGCGGAGATTGGTATCGGCCTCAAATTCCTTGACATAGAAGCGGTCCGAGCGACCATAGGCTCGCCAGTCGAGTCGCCGCAGGTCATCACCGGGAACGTACTTGCGATACTCGGCAAATTCGACGCTCGAACCACGATGAGGACTGGCATGCCGTCCTGAAACGTTCCCTTGCATGGGTCTGCGGGCGAACAGCGGAATTCCCGCCAATCGCGACAAGACGCGTGCGTCGAGAAAGCTTCGAGGCTGTCGATCGGATAGCATGCACGATACTCCGTAGCACGCGGACACTGTTCGTCCGTGAATTCACGTCGCCCATAAATTCACGTCGTCCGTGAATTCACGCTTCACCTGCGGAAACATTCCTGCAGATTCGCCGGGGCGAGCTCGGCTCGCCCCGCTCGGTTATACACTCGTTCTTCTCATCCACGATCTCATGATCTTCGTCTCATGTTCGTCGTCTAATGTTCTTCTTTCGTCTCGTTGATCAAGCGTTTGACGATCTGTTTCGCGTCCAGGCCTTCCGCCTGCGCTGCGAAGGTGGTGATGACCCGGTGTGTCAGGACCGGAACGGCCACCTCATGAATATCTTCCAGGCGAACCATGTAACTTCCCTGAAGCGCCGCGCGAGCTTTCGCCCCGAGGATGAGAAACTGGACCGCGCGCGGCCCCGCTCCCCATGCCACTAGCGGCTTTAACCAGGCGGGGGCTGACGACCCCTGTGGACGCGTTTTCCGGACCAGTTTGGCTGCATATCGGTAGATATGATCGGGAACGGGAACACGCCGAACCAATTGCTGATGCTCGATGATCTCGGCTGCTGTCATCAGGTGGTCGAGTTCCGGGAGCGCCTCACCGGTGGTGGTTCGGGCGATCAGGACTTCTTCCTCTTCCGAAGGGTAGTCGAGTTCAATCAGAAACATGAATCGATCGAGCTGTGCCTCAGGGAGGGGATAGGTCCCTTCCTGTTCGACCGGATTCTGGGTGGCGAGGACAAAGAAGGGAGATTCGAGCTTAAAGGTTTTACCGACGACGGTCACCTTCTGCTCTTGCATCGCTTCCAGCATCGCCGCCTGCGTTTTTGGAGGGGCGCGATTAATTTCGTCAGCCAAAACGATGTTGGCGAAAACCGGGCCACGAATAAACTGAAACTCGCGCCGACCGTCGGCCCCATCTTGCAGAATGTCCGTCCCGGTAATATCCATCGGCATGAGGTCGGGAGTGAACTGGATGCGACTGAAGTTGAGCGACATGGTTTCGGCCAGCTTGCTGACCAGCAAGGTTTTGGCGAGACCCGGCACCCCCATCAACAGAGCGTGCCCGCGAGCGAACATACAAATGGCGAGTCGCTCGATCACATCATTTTGCCCAATGATGACCCGCGCCAACTCGTTTTTAAGTCGCGTATGCAGATCCCGCAAGCGATTAATCGCCCCGACATCATCGTCACTCAGATTGGTTGTCGTTGTCGAGTTTGAAGCATTGGCCATGAAAGCATTCCCCTGATCAAACTCATGAACTCGTGAAGTGGTTCGTCAGCCTACGATTTTGAAGTCTCGCCCTGATTGAACCCCGGCGTGAATCCCGCCAAGCGGTTCCCCTCAATCAACCAGAAACAATCAATCAACCAGAAACAATCAATCAATCAACCAACCAGAAACAATCAATCAACCAGAGACAATCAGTCTCTATTTATACCAAACCCCCCGCCAGAAAAAAAGCGATCCTGTCTGATCGGGATTTGTGGGGGTAAGGGAACCGCACCATCAGCGTCCTCGCCGCCATCAGCTTGCGCGCTGCGGTAATAAAAATCAGAAATTCGAGAAAGCCTCTTGCACTTTCAATCTGGATTTCAATTATTGTAGCATCGGTAGGCGTGCTCGCCCGGTGGGAAGATAGTACGGCGGTCCCGTAAGGGGCGTCGAATGGGGGCTTGTTGTTGCAGGGAGACGCCAGCTTGTTGCGGAAGAGGGAAAGCGGTCAGCATGACGAATCGAATCGATGAGGGGGACAGACGCTCGA
>JBIKZJ010000164.1:0-12954 GCA_044354755.1 Schlesneria sp.
CTCGGGCAACGGAGCCTCTTTTCCTTTTAATACCGATTCCACTGCGTAAAAGAGCTCGCTTTTTCTGCGGCAGGCAGACTGAAGAAAACGGGTGGTGATTCCCCCCGCCGCCTGAAGGGCTTGGTCGAGAATCTCAATGGAACTTGCGTCCCAACAGGCATGAACTACTCGTAAACCCTCGAGGTCGAGCCAGATCGGCAGGGTATGAAACCAGTCCAGGTAGGATCGGAGGTCCCCCTCAGAAAGTTGTTCGAGTGTCTTGCTGATCTGATGGCAATTATGCGTCGTATGTCGCCGCAAAAATTCGCCAGGATGCTCAGGATCAATGGTGTGAAACGCCATCGCGTTCCATTCATGGTTTCCCAGGATGGCGAGTGCCGCATGGCCTTCGACCATCCCTCGGGCAATTTCCAGGACTTCGCGAATCTGTCGACCACGGTCAATCAAATCACCCAGAAAAATCACTTTCCGTTCCGGATGGCGGTAAGTTCCGTGGACTTGCTGATACCCCAAAACATTGAGCAACTGAACCAGTTCATCGGCATGCCCATGAATGTCACCAATCAAATCGAACATCACTCGCCCCACCATCCGCAAAAACTTTAAAAATTCACCCAGCCGCGATCATCCACATCCGTGTCAGGGATTGCTATCCTAGCACCCATTTACCAGGTCCACGCTTGAACACAGGAGCATTTCAGCATGAGCAACAATCGAGTCTGTCGTTGGGGTATTTTGTCGACTGCCAATATTGCACGCAAGAACTGGCTCGCAATTAAAAATGCCGAAAACGCCGTTGTCACCGCAGTCGCCAGCCGCAGTGTTGCCAAGGCACAGCAATTCATCGACGAATGTCAGGCACATACCTCATTTGAAACCTCGCCGGTGGCACTGGGGAGCTATGAGGAACTGCTGAAACGGACGGATATCGATGCGGTGTACCTGCCCATCCCGACCGGCATGCGGAAAGAATGGGTCATTCGTGCCGCCGAAGCCGGGAAGCACGTTCTCGCCGAAAAGCCGGTCGGCTGCGACACGGCCGAGGTGGTCGAAATGATCGCAGCCTGTCAAAAAAACAACGTGCAGTTCATGGATGGTGTCATGTTCATGCACAGCCAACGCTTGAATCAGCTGCGGGAAGTCCTCGACGATGGCCACAGCGTGGGGGAACTCAAGCGGATTACCAGCCAGTTCAGCTTCTGCGGCACCGAAGAATTTGCCAAAAGCAACATCCGCTCGAGCAGTGAACTGGAACCACTCGGCTGCGTCGGTGATCTTGGCTGGTACAATATCCGCTTTGCACTTTGGGTGATGAAATATCAAATGCCGCTGCGTGTGAGTGGCCGTATGCTGACCGAGGCCAAACGCTCAGACAGCCAGGCGTCGGTTCCGACCGAATTTTCGGGCGAGTTATTTTTCGCGGACGGGGTTTCGGCGAGCTTTTATTGTTCCTTCATCACGGAAACGCAGCAGTGGGCCAGTATCAGTGGCAATAAAGGCTACGCCCAGATTCATGATTTCGTGGTTCCTTATCATGGCCACGAAACGTCATTCACTGTGACCAATGGCGGACTGACTCAACGCGGCTGTACCTTCCATATGGAAGACCATAATCGTCGTGTTGCAGTCCCTGAATACAGCGATGGCTGGGGAAATTCTCAGGAAACAAATCTGTTCCGAAACTTTTCGCATCTGGTGTTGTCGGGCAAAGTCGATCCCATCTGGCCCGAGATTGCCCTAAAAACGCAACAAGTCGTCGATGCCTGCGTGGCCTCGGCCCGTAATCAGGGAAAAATGATCGAATTATCCTGATGATGGTGCCGCTTGACGGCGAATTTTGTGCGGAAGAAACAATTCTGGTCGAGGTGGCAAGCCCCAACAGAAAGCGTCATCATGACGCGATATCGGAGGGAAGGTCACCTCGACTGGTCGCCAGTGATCCCTTGTCGCCAACGGATATAGCACGAACATTTCGGAAGCGTTCCACGTCGAATCACAATCGTTACGGAGATCGATGTATGTGGTGGATTGTCGTAGCCAGCCTGTTTTCAGCGGATCCAGCACCTCGCCTCGCCACGGATGACTTGCCACCAGGCGCACTGGTTCTGGTGGGCGGGGGTGGCACGACGGCAGAGATTCGGAAAAAGACGCTTGAGCTCGCAGGAGGAAAGCGAGCCAAGGTCGCGATTCTCGCAGCGGCCAATCCCGAATATGGCCAGGATTCACTGGAGCTCTGGCAAGCTGAGCGACCGGCTCAGGTGAAACTGATCGACCTGCAAAAACCGGAGGGGGCCAAACGGATTCTGAACGAAGCGGATCTGATCTGGTTTCCTGGTGGCTTGCAGGGGGTGTTCATGAACGGCCTGCGCGGGACGGGAATCGAAGAGGTCGTACGTCGTCGACATCGCGCCGGAGTGACCATCGCAGGGACCAGCGCTGGAGCAGCCGTCATGTCCCAAATGATGATCGGCGGTCGGTCCGATCTGGACAGCCTGAAAGCGGGAACAGCTCCTTATCTGATGGACGGATTGGGGCTCTGGCCAACCGTCATCATCGACCAGCATTTCCTGCAAAAAGGGCGTTTCAATCGCCTGGCTCTGGCCACTATTGATCACCCCCACCTCGTGGGTATTGGTATCGATGAAGAAACGGCAGTGATCGTCAAGGGATCGGCATTTGAAGTCATCGGTAATAACAACGTCACGGTGATCGATGCTCGTGAGGCGAGTCGCGAGGTTCTCACCAAAGGGGATGCCGTGGCGGCAAGGAATCTGAAGGTCCATGTGTTACGGGCCGGAATGACATTTGACCTCGAAGAATCCACTGACAGCGAAGAATAAACATCACCCGATTAAGAGGCTCTCAGGATGAAAATTGTTGAACTCGAAGTGATTCCCCTGACCGGAGCCACGGTTGACGGGGGCTGGCCGCAGGGACATGAACCGCAAGAGAACCTGCATACACTGGTCCAGATCCGGACCGATCAGGGAATCTATGGCTGGGGGAGTTGTTTCACCTCGGGAACACTGGTCGAAGGGGCTGTCGCGCTGCTCTGGCCGCTGCTCAAGGGGCAATCGGGGGTGGAACCCGAACGTGTTTCGGAACTATTGCGTCAGTCGAGCTTCTGGCAGGGACGCGGCGGTTCGGTGGAACATGCGATTAGTGGGATTGATATCGCCCTGTGGGACATCATGGGAAAAGCCTGTTGCCAGCCGGTCTCGCGCCTGCTGGGGGGAAATTATCGCCAGCGAATCAAACCGTATGGTTCGATTTTGTTCGACGAGCCCCCCGCACTGGAAGCGGCCCTACACAGTGTTGTCGCGCGCGGTTTCAAGGCGATCAAAATGGGGTGGCGACCATTTGGACGGCGAAATCGGAAATTTGACGAACTGCTGATCCAGACCGCTCGCAACACCGTCGGCCCCGAGGTCGAGTTGATGGTTGATGCGGGGGGGAGCGAACAGTTTTGGCCTCACGGGACGAACTGGGCTCGCGCGACTGCCACCATGCTGGCGGATTACGACATCACCTGGTTTGAAGAACCGTTGCCTCCCGATGATCTCGAGGGTTACATCGAGCTGACGCGAGTCTCGCCTGTTCCGATCGCGGGGGGAGAAGTCCTGACCCGCCGACAGTCATTTTTGCCCTGGCTGGAACGTCGGGCTGTGGACATCATTCAACCAGACTGCACCAAGAACGGAGGGCTTTCCGAGTCGCGTCGTCTCGCCTGGCTGGCCTTCGACCATAACGTGACCGTTGTGCCGCACGGCTGGAATACGGCAGTAGGGCTTGCCGCCGACCTGCAATTCTCGGCCGCGATTCCGGTTGCCCGTTACGTCGAATACCTGACCCCGTGTGCCTATATTGAAGAATTGCCCACCGAACCATTCAAGATTGACGCGGAAGGGTATCTTGAAATTCCGACGACTCCAGGGCTGGGGATTGATATCGACCCAGAGAAGTTGAAAAAGTTTGCCGGAAAACGAACCACGTTCCGTTAACCCATCGCACTCTCGGCTGACGTGGCCAGTGAGCCGAGAGCTTTAAAAAACCAAGCGGTTATTCGTTTGGGCTAGGAACTGATCGAAATTCCCGGTTTTCGCAGGACCCAGTAACTGCGACCCGCCAGTGAAAAAACACCGAGCAGATACAGTCCCAGGATCGTCAAAAAGAGGGGAGCATTGAGCGGGGAACCGGTTCGATTGGCAAGAAAGGTGAGGTGCCCGATCGCCATCATTTCCAACGCCGTGAGGACCGCGATCCAGGCGAGCATGTTGGAAACGTGTTCGATGGTCTGTTGCCGCCGATCCGGATGTAACCAATATTCGCGATGAGGGATATTGATCATCGAGCTGGGGATGTGCTGCAAGAGCGATCCGATCCCAAACAGAAATAACGGCATGGCAACTTGAATTCCGCAGAGCAGCGCTGTGGCAGAGCCTTTGTTCATCCAGTCATTCGGCCGACCATCAATACCAAAATGAGTTGCCACGCGGTCCGGAAGTTGATTCCAATACCACGCATGCAGAGCCAGGCTGAACAGCGTAATGCCAGCGATCAGCATTACGGCGACTGACTTTGATGTCCACTTCCCTTGCTGGTGACTGGCTAAATCAGACAAGTTCTTTATTCCTGAAAACGCCGCATTGATTGCATCGACATGATCCAGCATAACAGTCTGATGCGCTTCCTCGAAGTCCAAGCAGAGTTTCATTCATGACAGAAATCCCTCCCGAATCGCAAACCTCGATTTACAGTCACGATGCTTCCACCTGGATCACCGAAGAGGAACGTTTTTTCTCACCACCGTTAATCAAACAACCACCCGTTCTATTGCGTGAAATCGTGGCGCTGGTCGTGTTGGTGCTGGCTTGTGATCTGACCCTGTATCGCTCATTCGGATTTGCAGGACCGGGTGTGCTCTTCCTGATTGCCCCGCTGATGTTGGGGATCGGGACGGTGCAACGACGATGGGGGACCAGTGTCTGGGTGATGCTGCTCCTGTTAATCCTGCTTTCGCTGCGTCTGTTATGGTGCGGGTCCTGGTCAGCGGTCGTGGCCGGCTTTGTACTGATTGGTGGCTTTTCCATGAGTCTCGCGGGTTTCCGTCCCTATCTGACACGGGGACTCATCTTCACCTCGCAGTTAATCGCGGCGGGATATCGACGTTCGAATCACTATTTTCGGATTCTGGCACAATTCAGTCCGGTGATCCTGCGCACAAACTTGCTGGCGATTATCCTGCCGATCATCACACTCATCACCTTTGCCAGCATCTTTGTGTTGGCGAATCCCGATCTGGTCAAGTCGTTTGGGCAAAATCTGACCCACTTGGTGGAATGGCTCGAAGAGGCGATGCGTCATGTCGAGGTGGCGGAAATTCTATTTTGCTTTGCGGCTGCGGGGATCATTGCGGGACTGCTTCGCCCAGATCCTTTGACGAGCGAATCGAGACCACGGCCGAATTTCAAACGAGATCCGATCAAATCCCTGTTTTACGAGGCTTATCGAAATACGCTTCTCGTGGTGATTGGCCTGTTTTCGATTTACCTCGCTTTTGAATTTCAAACCTTGTGGTTCAGGACCTTTCCGCCCGGTTTTCACTATTCTGGATATGCTCATGAAGGGGCTGCGTGGCTGACCGTGGCCTTGGGGCTGGCGACATTGATGTTGTCGCTCATTTTTCGCGGGTCGATCCTGAATGACCCACGGTTACCTCGCCTGCATTTGCTCTCGTCGGTTTGGTCTCTTCTTAATCTTTTGCTGGTGTTAGCCGTTTTTAATCGTCTATTCATCTACATCGGTTTTAACGGAATGACTCGCATGCGCGTGGTCGGATTGTTGGGGGTCGCTTCGGTCTTCGGTGGGTTTCTGTTGGTTCTGAGAAAGATCGGACGGCAGCACGACTTCACTTGGCTCATCCGGCACCAATTATGGACGGTCGCGTTTGCAGGCTATTTGTATATTGTGTTGCCTGTCGATGCCTTTGTGAACCAGTACAACGTTAACAGGATCCTCGCAGGGGATCCGCGCCCGTCGGTCCAGATCGCGGCCCACCCCACCAGCGATGAAGGCTGGCTGTGCTTGAAACCATTGATCCACTGTGCTGATCCGGTGATTCAAGCGGGTGTGCGAGGAATGCTCGATTTGAAGCGTGAGTCGCTCGAAAACCAGCTGCTGAAGGATCAGCAGCATGGCTGGACAACCCGACAAATCGCCACGGATCGTCTGGTTTCCCAACTTCGAACCTCGAAAGCGATTTGGACTAGTGAACCTTGGTCGAATGAGAGGGGTGGGCCAAGTCGGCAGAGCGTGATCGATCAGTTTCAGCGTTATTCGTATCAATGGTACTAAGCCGACGTACGGACTGGTGTCCCTGCATCGACGCAGCGACGGCAGAAGAGCGCAGGTGGCAGGTGGCAGGTGGCAGATGGCAGATGGCAGATGGCAGATGGCAGGTGGCGTTCTCAAACGCGAACTCTGGAACAACCCTGTTTGTTCCAGAGTTCTGCGTCGAAGACCTCTGCGCTACCATTCAGGGTGAACCGAGGCAATAAAGCGATTCCTGGCGTTTTCCGTCGAGAGTGTTTGCCCCCCGCAGATAGATTCGGCTGTGGCAAATCGTCGGTGTGGCAAAGACCTCTTCGGCCAGTTTGTTTTCAGCGACTTGTTCAAATCCCGCTGGCGAGGCTTTAAACACCCAAGTGGTTCCCGTTTCGTTTGTCGCAAAAATCTGGTCACCCACCAGCACAGGAGATGCCGTGAAAGTCCCTTCCAGGCGTTGCTTCCATTGTTCGACACCCGTATCAGATTTCCAGCAGGTTGCGACGCCGGCATCCAGTACGGCATACAAGTAACCGGCTTTCATCAGCATCGAAGGGACATACACTCGTGTTCCGTTTTCCCAGGCGACTTTCCCCGTGCCGTCGGCGTGAATGGCACTCAGGTGGTTGCGGGGATAGCCACCGCTGGTGTAGATCAATTCGCCATCGGTGACGGTGGAGGTGACACACTCTTCCGTCGAACCTTTGATTTCCCAGTTCTTTTTCCCCGTCAGCGGCTCAAAACTGGTGACGAGATCACAACCGCTGAAAAAAAGCTGCTCTTTGCCAGCGACCGTCAGAATAATCGGCGAAGTATAATTAGGAAGCTTCGGTCGGTCTTGTTTCCAAACGATTTTTCCAGTGGTTCGTTCCAACCCGGCAATCGCACCGGTTCCCTTATTATCTGCCGAGACAATCACCAGCGGACCATAGACCGTTGGTGACGAACCGAATCCCTGATGCAGAATATAATCCGTGATCTTTGTCTGCCAAAGTTGCTTTCCTTCGAGATCCAATGCCGTTGTCAAAATCGCACCGTCGTGCAGAAACGTCGCAAACACTCGTTCGCCATCGCAGGCAACGGTGGAATTGGCCAGCGTACTTTTCGCATTTCCCTTTACGTTTAAATCCCCTTGGTGGAGATCCGTCTGCCAAAGTCGTTCACCCGTTTTGCGATGAATGCAGATGACAGACTGAACTTGGCGATCATGCTCTGCCGTCAACAGGAAAATTCGGTTACCAACCATGATCGGCGAACCATGACCACGGCCGGGAATGGGTGTTTTCCAGAGTACATTCTCTTTTTCACTCCAGTTTAAAGGGGGCTTTTGATCGGCTACGGCATCGCCGTTGCGATGCGGTCCACGCCACCAGGGCCAGTCGGCAGCGGTCAACGTGGTTGCCGTATCATCCACCAAATTATTTTTCTCGTTCGCGGCAGTGTTCACCGCGAAGGCCACTGGAGCCAGCAGCAATAGGAAAAGCGTCGTCCGAGCCTGGCGTAAGGACATAAAGTCAATCTTTCTTGTACCGGTTTGATTCTTCGAAACAACAAAACTAACGTGAACCGAAATAAAACAACATGAACCCAAGGGCGACGCGATAGAATTCCGAAGGCATGGCATTCGAGAGATCGAGAAATTCGGGGACGGCGACCACCAGCACGGCACCTAATGCCGCGAGAGCTTTGAGGTCGCCCCAGGTTCCGGATTTGGTAGGAGCGGCTTTCGGCTGCCACCAATGACTGATATTACGCACCATGCTCCCCAACAGAAACGCCCCCATCATGGCCAGTAACGAACCCGCATGGTGCTCGTAAATTCGATTGTTGCTGTACAGATAGTACGCCAACCAGACGAATGAACCCACGATGATGATGCGGATCGAGTTCCTTGGCAGAAAGAGTGGATGCCGTTCGCGATCAATCACGCCGTCTTCTTCGAGTTGCTGACGGACCTGCGGAGTTAACGAAACAAACCTGCGAGACGTAAAATAGTGTGATAGAGAAATGAGCAGCGTTTCGACCCATAGCAGGTCGTGTTCATCGTGAAACGCGTCGCCGCGAGCCATCTTGGTAACGACAACCGCCACCACCATCAGGGCCAGCAATGCCCGGACACTGCCCGTTGGCATGCCGAGTGGTGGCCACGTTTTAGGAGATCCTGCAAATTCATTGGCATCCATAATTCCGCTTTCAAAAAATCGCGTCTGGGATGATCGACCGGCTGGTCGTTCATCCCCATGAAACGGCAGCCAAACAGGCCATCTCTGGCCTGCTTCGTTGTATGACTTAACGGAAAAGAGGCCGCTTCGGATCAAACAATCGGTTCCCAACCGGGGCGATATTCGCGTCCCCAGAGGGCGGTGGCGTCGCGATCGCCGACAATCGAGCGGGTTTCCGGGTCGAATCGGACCATTCGTCCGAGTTTATACGAGATATTTCCCAGGTGGCACAGCAGGGTGCTTTTTTGACCCTCTTCAATCTCGGAATTGAGGGGTTCGCCTGTTTTAATCGCAGTCAAAAAATTCTGAATGTGATCCTGCTCACCCCCAGCTCCCGATCCCTTTCCGATTTCTTCACCTTTCGAATTCAGGATTTTGTAGCCCGGATCAATGATATGCAGCGTCCCTTCTGTTCCGTAGAAAATCACCTGACTATGTTTTTCCTCTTTTCGCGTGAGGCAACTGCTCACTTCCCAGCTACAGCCTTTGTCCCCAAAATGAAAGACTGCGACTCCGGTATCCGGTGTTTCCTGATCGTCATCAAAATGGTATCGCCCCCCCAGAAAACTGACTTGAGTTGGATAATCGACCCCCAGTCCCCAGCGAGCCACATCCAGCGTGTGGATTCCATTGTTGGCCAGTTCGCCCCCACCCCAATGCCACCGCCAGTGCCAGTTGTAATGCACCAGATTGTCGACGTAGGGACGCTCGGGAGCGGGGCCCTGCCAGATCGAATAATCGAGATTTTCGGGGACGGGAACTGCTTTTCCTTTGCCGATCGATTTTCGGTCCGCATCGTACCAGCAACGGGCATACAAGACTTTTCCGATCACACCCTCTTTCAATTTTCCGATCGCTTCGCGAATTGCGGGCCATGTGCGGCGCTGGTTTCCCATCTGTACCATCCGCCGATTTTTCCTGGCCGCTTGCACCATCAACTCCCCTTCGCGAGCGTTGTGGCTCCCTGGCTTTTCCACGTAAACATGTTTTCCTGCAGAACAGGCCAGAATTGTGGCGGGGGCATGCCAGTGGTTGCACGTCGCGATAAAAACCGCATCGAGTTTGGGGTCATCAAGCATTCGACGGAAATCCGACACCCCCTTGGCTTTGGCTCCGCGGCCCTCGACCGTTTTCATGGCGAGTGCCAGGCGGTTCGAGTCAATGTCACAGACATAATCCAGCAATATCCCCTTCGCATTCAATGCCGCATTGGCATGAGCCATTCCCCGTCCCGTTCCGATGATCCCCACTCGCAGATCCCGGTCGCTGCTTTCTTGTGCCGAGACGGCATTAAACATCCAGGGAGCCAGTGTGGCAGCGGTCGCCACCGTCGACGACGATTTGAGGAACTCACGACGATTTGTGGAATGCATGGTCGAGCCCTTGTGAAGAATCCGGTGACAACGAGACTAGGTGATGTTCAACTACGTGATTTACAATATTAAACGACGACAACACAATTGTGACAACCAACGCGCCCATTCGGCGGAAAGAAAGTGGGAATGAACTTCCTGCTTTCAGGGTTGCCGCCACGGCTTATTCCCGGAAAACCCGTCCCAAAGCGATTCTTTTGGGACGAGTTTTCCAGGGGCTGGGGTTTCTCGGGATCAACGGCAGGAATCAACTGACCGGTAACCGCGTGATTCGGTAGCCTGGATGATCTGGCGTAAACAGGTCGTCCAGCAGTCGAACACCTAATCCGGGGCGAGAGGGGAGTGCAATGTGGCCTCGAAGGACCTGAGGGGGTTCATCAATCAGCAGCGGATACAGGGTCCGAATATGTGCCCGGACCGTTTCCTGATACGTGACATTCGCACATGCAGCCGTCACATTCAATCCCGCAAACAGCGTCAGTGGACCCGTGCAATCATGCATCAGCACCGGAATATTAAAGGCCTGTGCCAACTCGGCAGCCCGACGGGTTTCGCTGATCCCTCCCACCCAAGTGGGATCGATCATTGCGTAATCGGCCGCGTGCCGCTGCAGCACCAGCCGATATTCTTCACGACTGACCAGCATCTCGCTGACCGCAATCGGAACGCCAGCCCGGTCGCGGAAGTCCGCAATCGTATCCACGCAGTCGGGTCGGATGACATCTTCCAGCCAAAGCGGTTTCAATTCTCGCATCGCTTCGGCAATGCGCAGCGCAGCAGGAAGTGTAAAGAACCCATGGCCATCCAGCATCACCTCCATCTTCATTCCGACCCGTTCACGAATTGCACGAAACGGAGCCAGACCCTCGTCAAGGTCGGACCAACTGACGCGATGACCACCACTCTGCTTGTAGACGCGGTCGAAGGACCACAGTTTCATGGCGGTGTAACCTTCCGACAACAATTCTTCGGCGAGATCACCGGGGTGATAAACGCTATTGTAATTGTCTTCCAGCGGGCCAGGGCGGCCAATGTCTCCGTGGCCCGGCCATCCGGATGTGGGAGGGTCACTCAGAATCCCCTCGTTCGCACTTCCTGAAGAATAAGGTCGTCGGCCGTAACTGGGGCCACCGCAACTGTTGTACACCGGAATCGAATCACGCACCGGTCCACCCAGTAACTTCCAGACGGGTTGTTGCGTGAGCTGCCCAAGAATATCCCACAATGCCAGGTCGATCGCACTGATCGCCCTGAGCTCACAGCCACGAACTCCGAACGCCGTTCCTCGTTCGTACAGGAAACGCCAATGACTTTCGATCGCGGTCGCATCAGCCCCCAAGAGACGACGAGACATCCAGTCGTGCAATGTGGCTGCGACGGCATGCGGTACGTAATATGTTTCACCATGACCAATTACGGGTTCGCCACCGACCGTTCCGGCGTCGGTATGAATTCGTAACAACATCAGCCCCCCCATGATGTCATGAGGGATCAGGGTCTCGAGTGCCGTGATCCGTGGTCCGCCGCGAAACGCATGTTCCTGCGTCGGGCTCGATGCACGGAATGATTGATCAATCGAAGGGCTCATGAAATTTCACCTTAAAGGAATCACGTTGTCTTGGTCGCCGAAAACTTGTGAATCGGCTGAAATCGATTTTTACGCAGGGCGAAATGTTGTGACTCAGACGATTTCCGCAATCGAGGACGAACTGAGTGGAGAATCAATTGAGTCAAGAACGAAATCCTCACACCTTCCGGAGACGGATCATCACTGGTTTACCCGGCAATCTTGTCAATCCTGCCAGCAGCAACACCCCACCACGAGTCGCGATATGGAGTCGCCTGTGTTTGGCGCTCTCCCCGTTTAACGCTGCCTTCGTTTCACGCTGCAAGGTGTGCCGATTTTTCAGTGTGCTGATTTTGGCTGGGGTATTTCTACCTGCACATCCTTGCCAACGATCCGCACGGCATACGAGTCCGTGCGAACTTTCGATTTGGGGTTATCCATCCAGATTCCGTCTTTTACACAAAACTTCCAGGCGTGCCAGGGGCAGATCACATCACAGCCCTCAAGATACCCTGAGGCGAGCGAGGCTCCCATGTGCGGACAGGAATCATTGATCGCAAAGTACTCACCCTCTCGACGGAACACCGCGACCAGCGTTCCGTTGAGCGGAAATGCGCGACCCTCCCCCTCCGGAATCTCATCCGTCTGACAGAGGGTCTCAAATTGTCTCTCTTCATCGCTCATCGTCCATCTGCCTTGCCAAAAAATGACGCCACGCCAAAAATCTCCGCGGAATTTGATCCACGGTGACTCTTTTAGCGTATTTCCTCTGTCCTGGGAAAACGAATGCGAGCCTCATTCTGAATCTTGATGATAAAAATCGTCACAATCACCCTGCTTGCATCCAGCGGCTCTTATCGTTTTACTGCGAGCCATGTGAACAATCGATTCCTGCAACCGGAGCCGTTAAAGATGAGTCCCGTGGAAGCCGCCTGGTACTATGCAAAGGGAGAAGATTCCGTTGGACCGATGACTTTGGCGGAATTGAAATCAGCCTTACCCAAAGTGGGTGGCAAAGAAACACTGGTATTTGGCCCCGGTCTCGTGCAGTGGACCGAAGCGAAACACGTTGATGAAATCATGCAGCGGGTGGCTCCACCGACCGCCCCGCCCGCCCCCCGGTCCAGCCGTTCCGCCGATGAGATCGATTACGAGATCTTTGGCGAAGAGATGCAGTACGTTGTGATCGAACTCGACCCAGGCGAAATGGTCATCGCGGAGGCGGGGGCCATGATGTTTATGACTAGCAAAATCAAAATGGAGACCCGCTTTGGCGATCCCTCTAAAGAGGGGTCGAGTTTGCTGGGCAAGCTGATGACTGCGGGTAAACGAGTCATGACAGGTGAATCAATGTTCGTCACGGCGTTCACTCAAACCGGCAAGGGAAAGGGCCAGGTCGGTTTTGCCGCCCCCTATCCGGGAAAGATCCTGGCGGTCGATTTGCACCAATTGGGTGGGGAGCTGATCT
>JBIKZJ010000165.1:0-12945 GCA_044354755.1 Schlesneria sp.
AGGCTCAGAAAAAATGACCCTCGCAACAAAAAGAGATTGTTGCAATTTATGATCTTGATCTCGCAACTCACCATTGGGCAAAAAGGGGCACCCCGTTAAGATACGTGGGAATGGGAAACCCTTTTTCTGAGGTGTCGCGAACGCAATTTCGCCTTCAGGGCTTCCGACGAATTTTTGCAGGATGCAGTCCATGGTCTCGACCGCGCAAAATCACTGTCACGGATTTTCTTCACCCGGCTGGATGCGGGTGTTGTTGCTTGTCTGCTGCGGAATGTTTTCGCCCGCTCTGATAGTATCGCCCGCTCTGATAGTATCGCCCGCTCACGGGCAAGACGGTTTCCAGGATCTGTTCGATGGCGCCCTGACCCCGAAGGGGAATGGTAAGGCCGAATTTACCGCCACACTGACACCCGCCAGCGCCAAACCGGGAGACGAGGTGACTTTGACGGTCACCACGAAACTTCCACCCCAATCCTACATCTACGCCATGACGGGCGATTTCGAGATGCGCACCCAGATCACGACGACCAACGTGGTCGGACTGGAGGGGGTGGATGCCGAGTTCAAGCCGAGTCGTGAACCCGAAATCAAGTTTGACCCGCTCCTCAAAATCAAGGTGGGCAAATTCCACGGCAATGTGTCGTGGTCCAAGCGGTTTCGGATCGACCCCCATGCGAGCGTTGACCAAGTCGCCATCGAGTTACAATTGGAAGGCCAATACTGCTCGGAAGGAGCCGGGGGCCAGTGTACACCGATCCAGCCACCGGCGAAATTGCGGGCCACGCTGATTGAGAGCGGCTTGGATTCTGCGGCGATCCCTGCGATTCCGTATGACATCACGCTGCGGCCAAAACGGGGAAAGACCAACCCGGTCGAGCTGCGATTTCAGTTGGCTCCGACCAAATCCTCGGGTGGTAAGACGGTCAAACTGCGGATCACGATGGCCCTGGATTCAGACTGGCACACCTTCTCGACCACCTTCAAGGGAGATGGGGGGACCCCGACCGAAATTACGCTCGATAAGTTGTATCAGCTGAAAGCGGTCGGCCCGGGGTTTGTGCCAGCACGCCCGCCGGAAATCAAAGATATTGATGAAGGAAAGCAGATCCTGCATCAAGAGGTCTATCACGACAAGATCTCGTGGGTTCAGGAATTTGAAGTCCTGCCCGATACTGCTCCCCGAGCCTTCGGGGTTGAGGGGACGATTACTTATCAGACCTGCCGCGAAAGTTGTCTTCCTCCTCGCAGTGAATCTTTTGTGCTTGGTGTGACCAGTGACGAGATCGAGCCACCGGCCGATGTCGAATTCTTCCAGGAAGAGGATGCGGTTCCTCTCGAGCGGACACACGTTTCACGACCGCAGGATAAGGGGTTATTGTTCTTTCTGGTGACTGCAATCGGTGCCGCTCTGGTGGCATTGCTGACCCCCTGCGTGTTTCCGATGGTGCCGATTACGGTCAGCTTTTTCTTGAAGCAGAACGAAACTCGTGGCGGAAAACCGATTGTTCTGGCACTCGTTTTTTCTGCCGCGATCGTGGCGGCATTCGTGGTGATTGGTGTGGGAATCGCGGCCATCTTTGGTGCAACCAAGCCGAACGAACTGGCTAACAACTGGATTTTGAATCTGTTCCTCGCCAGCATCTTCTTTGCCTTTGCCCTGAATATGCTCGGACTGTTCGAGATTCAGATTCCCTCATGGCTGGTGAGTTTCACCGCGACCGGTGAACAAACGGGTGGTTTCGTCGGTGTGATTTTCATGGCTTTGACGTTTGTGCTGACTTCGTTCAGCTGCACGTTTGCTTTTGTCGGTTCGCTGCTCGCCGCTGCGGCACAGGGAGAATACTATTGGCCGGTGCTGGGAATGCTCGCCTTTGGAACCACGTTTGCCGCCCCGTTCTTTCTGCTGGCGCTGATGCCGGGCACGTTGAAATCGCTCCCCAAAAGCGGAGGCTGGCTCAACGCCGTCAAGGTGGTGATGGGATTTGTCGAACTCGGTGTCGCGGTCAAGTACATCAGTATTGTCGATCAACAATGGAACTCGATCCCTTGGATCTTTGATTTTACCAACGTCATGACACTCTGGGGAATTGTTGCGGTCTGTACCGGCTTATATCTGCTGGGACAATTTCGTTTATCGCATGACAGTCCCGTACAGGGGTTATCTCCGGTCCGAGTCTTGCTGGCGATTGGGTTTCTGACACTCGCCGGTTTGTTTGGTATCGGTGTGACTCAACCCGACCGGGAAACCTGGCTGGTCAACCAGTTGATTGCATTTGCTCCGGCTCGAGTCGATCAGGTTGAGCATGAAAAAGATTTTGAACGGGCTGTCGCCGCCGCTTCCGCACAAAATCGTCCTCTGTTCATCGATTTTACCGGAGTATTCTGTACCAACTGCCGTTTGATGGAAATTCGGATGGCACGGCCTAAAAATCACCGTCGGCTGGAACAGTTTATCCAGGTTCAGATCTATACCGACAAAGTTCCCAACGTCGACGACAAGGTGGAAGCGGCCCGATTGTTGGCGCGGAATGTGTCATTGCAGAAGAACTGGTTCGGGGATGTCACGCTTCCGGCCTACGCCGTCGTAACTCCCGATGGAAAAACGGTCTTGTCGAGTTTTTTCGGCATGGAGAAACGGGACGGGGACTTTGCGCGGTTTTTGGATGAGGGCTGGATTCAGTGGCAGTCAATGAGGAAATAAACCAAAGATGCCGACTTGCGCGATCAAACGCCCTATTGAAGTAGAAAACTGCAGAGCGACTGGCGGTTTTCCGGGCTGCGAATTGACACTCTTTGGCAACGGTCTTTAGAATTTTGGTTTTTCGATTTTGGTTACCCATTTGCGGCGTATGTCATTCATGTCACAAATTTTTGCAGAAGCGATTCAGAAAGCCGATGTGCTGCTTGAAGCACTTCCGTGGATCCGCCAGTTTCGTGGCCGCCACGTCGTGATCAAGCTGGGTGGCAGCACGATGGAAGAGGTGCAGGCGGTCCAGCATTTTTTGACCGATGTGATTTTCATGTCTTCGGTTGGCATGCGCCCGATTCTGGTGCATGGCGGAGGGAAAGCGATTAACGCGGCAATGGCCAAGGCGGGGATTCAACCTCGTTTCGTCCAGGGTCGACGATATACGGATGACGAGACCCTGGAAATCGTGGCCAAGGTGCTTGCCGGCGATATCTGTCAGGGGTTAGTGGATGAAATTTTGCGCCAGGGGGGTGACGCCCGGGGGCTCAACTACCTGACGATGAATTGTTTGAAGGGAAAGCGGTTGCTGCTTCCTGTCGAGGGGGGTGAACCGATTGATCTGGGCCGTGTCGGAGAGGTAACCGACATCGATCGTGACTTGTTACTGATGACGTGCCGTGCCGATCAGATTCCCGTCCTTCCTTCCGTGGCCCTGGATGACGAAGGCGGGAAGTTGAACGTGAATGCCGATACGGCGGCGGCGGCGGTGGCTCGATTGATTCAGGCGGAAAAACTGGTGTTTCTCAGCGACGTGCCGGGAATTTTTCTGGATCGGAAAGACCCCTCAACCTTGCAATCTCATTTAAACGCGGCCCGATGTCGTGAGCTCATCCGTGACGGAATCATCGATGCGGGGATGGTGCCCAAGGTCGAAGCCGCACTCGAGGCACTCGAGGCGGGCGTGAAAAAAGTACACATTATCGATGCGCGCATTCCGCATTCGGTATTGCTCGAAATCTATTCCAATCAGGGTATCGGGACCGAGATCGTCCTCTAGCCTATTTTTGTTAAGGAAAAATCATGCATCCCGCTGCGACTCGTTCCAGCCAGAAAACCATTGAACAGTTCGCGAAGTATGTCGTGCCGAACTACAGACGTTACCCCGTCAGCCTCGTCCATGGCGAGGGGAGCAACGTCTGGGATGCGGAAGGGAAGAAGTATCTCGACCTGTTTCCCGGTTGGGGCTGCGACATCCTGGGGCACAGTCCCCCGTGGGTGGTGAAGGCGATTCAGAAGCAGATTGAACATCTGATTCATATCCCCAATACGTGGTACACGGAAGCACAGGGGGATTTTGCCGAGGCGATCGTGACGCACAGTTTCGGCAAGGTGTTTTTTGCTAACAGTGGAACGGAAGCGAACGAAGGGGCGATTAAGCTGGCTCGGCTGCATTATTCGCATCAGGGGGCCGGGACACAGAAGTATCGTGTCATTACCTTCGAGAATGGGTTTCATGGTCGAACCTACGGCGCGGTCACGGCGACAGCACAGCCCAAGTATCATGACGGCCTGGGACCGCTGCTGCCAGGCTTTCGCTATGCCCCGTATAACGATCTGGAAGCGGTTCGAGCTTTAGTTGACGATGAAACCTGCGCGATTCTGCTGGAACCGGTTCAAGGGGAGGGAGGGGTGAACATCGCCACCGATGACTTTCTCAAGGGACTGCGACAGTTGTGCGATCAGCGAGAAATGTTGCTGATTTTCGACGAAGTTCAGACCGGTATGGGGCGGACGGGAAATTGGTTTGGCTATCAGCACACAGGAGTCCAGCCGGATATCATGACCTTGGCGAAGGGGGTTGCCGCCGGGGTCGCTTGTGGTGCGATCGTTTGCCAGGATCACATCGCTGCCAGCATGCGGCCGGGGATGCATGCCAGTACTTTTGGTGGCAATCCATTAGCCATGGCGGCGGGAATCGCCACGATGAAGATCATCGAAGAAGAGGGACTGCTGCAGCACTGCCAGCAAATGTCTGCCCGATTTCACCAGCATTTTTCGGCACTGAAAGAGACACTGCCGATCATCAAAGAGGTTCGGTCGCGGGGGATGATGATTGGGGTCGAACTGAACATCCCGGCAACCCCGGCTGTGGGAAAATGCATGGAGCGCGGGGTGCTGATCAACGCCACGCATGACACGGTGGTCAGATTGCTTCCCGCCTTGAATATCGCCCCGACTCAAGTAGACGAAGGTTGTCAAATCATTGCCGACGTGTTGAAGCAGATGGCGAGTGAGATCCATGCGGGAACGGCTCATTCGTGATTGCGATGTTGGCATCACGAATAGAATTCGTGGTCGTTCAATTCGGGTCACGCGTCTTCCCTTTTCAAGACAAGTTTGTGACAGTCGATGACCGACGAGAGTCGATTGTCCATTTTGTGTATTGATTGGATCTCTCGCATCCTTTTTTCTGGAATCCAGACAACGGCCATGAGTGCTGGGAAATGAATTTGTCATGCGTCATTTGAATTCGCTATTAGAATTAAAGCCAGCAAATGTGAACGCGATTTTTGGGTTGGCCCGGACGTTGAAAGATCGCCTGCGAAAAGGGGATCGTCCTCAAGTTCTGTCCGGTTATGTGATGGCGCAGGTCTTTGAAAAGCCATCGCTGCGGACCCGGCTCAGCTTTGATGCGGCGATGATGCAGTTAGGTGGCGCCAGCATTTTCCTGAATGCCAAGGAAGCGGGATTGGGGGGACGAGAAGCTGTTCCCGACGTGGCACGGGTGATTGGGGGTTACAGCGATGTCATCACACTTCGCACGTTTTCCCAAAAGTTGATCGATGCGTTCATCGAACATTCGGGAGTCGCCGTCATCAATGGGCTTTCTGACGAACGTCATCCTTGTCAGGCACTCACAGATCTGTTCACCATGCAGGAAGTGATTGGCGAAGTGAAAGGGAAAAAGTGTGTTTTTGTGGGTGATGGCAACAACGTGGCAAACTCGCTAGCGATTGCCGCGTCGCTGTGTGGCATGTCCTTTGTAGTCTGTTCTCCCGAGGGATATCGGTTGGAAGAACGTTTTCTCAAAGCGCTCGCGAAGAAGTGTCCCTCGGCAGAAGTGTCCCAAACAGATAATTTCAAATCCGCGATGAAAGACGCGGCGATTGTGTACACAGATGTCTGGACCAGCATGGGGCAAGAGGCCGAGGCGGAAGAGCGGCAAAAGGTTTTTGGTCGCTATCAGGTCAACGAAAAGTTGATGAAACTGGCACCAAAAACTTGCCGTTTCATGCATTGTTTGCCGGCCAAACGAGGACTCGAAGTGACCGACGAAGTGATCGATGGTCCCCAAAGCATCGTCTTTCAGCAGGCACAGAACCGAATGCATCTGGCCAAAGGTCTGTTATTATGGGTGCTCGAGAAATCGATCTGAGCAATTCGTTGAGACCGTATTGGTTGCTGCCGCTGGCGCTCCTCTTGGCTGGGGTCGCAATCTTGCCATTGGATTTGCGTGTTGCGACGTATTTTCAGGGGAACCGCGCCCGCTGGTTCAGCGAATTGCTCGAGCTTTGCGAAGTGTTTGGCCATGGGGGTGGTGCCTCACTAATCGTGATTACCACAATCGTTTTGGGCCGTCTGAAACTACGCTCTTGGCCATGGCTGATCGCGGGGTCACTCGGATCAGGCGTCGTTGCCAATTTGGTGAAGCTGGGCATTGCACGCACCAGGCCACGTGATTTTGATTTGCTGACAGGAACGGTGTGGCAGACCTTCATCCGGGGGGCCGGCGAGACACAGTCGATGCAGAGCATCCCCTCGGCGCATACGGCAACGGCCTGCGGCCTGGCGGTAGTACTGACCGCACTTTATCCACGAGGCGGCGTCTTGTTTTCTGTGCTGGCACTGCTCGTCGGGTTTCAGCGGATCGCCACTCAGGCCCATTTTCCCAGCGATGTCTGCGCGGGGGCTGCCGTGGGTACGTTCGTTGGCATGGCCTGTGCCAAGTTACTTCTCGTCAGGGGGGAACATTCCCACACGGCCTGATGCGGGGTTTCCCCATCGGCAGTCCCTCAACCCAACACCATTCGCACCATTCGCACGAACAATCAAAGGGGTTTGGGGGCGGCCGTTTCTTCTCCAGAGACCGTTCCACTGGCGACAGCGCTGCGGGCACGAAGAATTCGGTCCGCCGCACGATGCCGCGAGCTGACATGATACTGTGGGACTAACCCTCCGATAAAAATGAGGGCCGTCAGCGAAACCACTGCAAATCGCTCGCGTTGACCAATTTCGAGTGAGACCATGGATCGATGCCGTGTCCCCGTGAACAATTGAAAATACGCATGAACAACCGCAATCCCGTTCAGGGCCGAGGTAATCACGACCGCAACACCGACATAGGGAAAGGCCTCAACGGTTCCATCGACCAGCATTTCCGTTCCGATGAAACCAAAGGTTCCTGGAAAGCCGACGCTGGCCAATCCTGTGATCATGAACAAGACGGCCAAAGCGGGTGTATGGTCATATAACCCCTGATAATTCGTCAATGACAGCCGACCGCGTCGGGCCTCCAGTGCACGGAGCGTTAAGCCGAATCCCCCCAGCGAGACGCTCGTCGCCATCCAGACGCACAGGGCACCCGTGAGACTAATGGCGTTGACCGCTTCGAGTCCGACGAGCACTAAAGACGAATGGCTCAGAAAGAGATAACAGAAAAAGCGACGGGCATCGGTTTGCACGAGGGCGATTCCGGCCGCATACACCGCGGTCATCAGGGATAAAACGCCGATCGTACGCAGTACCCAATCTGGAGCAATCGGCAGCACCAGGCGAATCGCAGCATAGGCTCCCACGAGCGGCATCGCGACAAGAAGTGATGTTCCAAATGTGGCATGCTCGAACAAGTCGCTTACCCAGCAGTGGAACGGAGCGATCCCACACCGAATGAAGAGGGCAATCAGCAATGGGATAATCGCCCACAGGGTATGAACCTGCTTGTCTCGTCCCTCATAGTCGACGAATAATTGGCCAATCACCAAGAGCAAGACGAACAATGCCATATGTTTGACATAAACCCCCGTATTCTTACCCCTCATTCGCAGTTCGATATAGGGTTGAATCGTTCCTGCCGCCAGCAGTCCAATAATGAGCCAGGGATCTTCACAGCAGAAGGTGGCGAGGACGATCGCTTCTGAGAAGAGGGTCCAGGCGAAACTGAATCGACGAACTTTAGTACTCAGGGTCGTGAGTGAAACCAGAAAATACAGCAGTGCGACCAACGACAAGAGTGGCGAACTTAATGGGTCAATCACAAAGATGGGACGCCCCAATAATTTCGTCAGCGGATTCCAGTAATCCTGGGCATCACGGGGAATGACTCCAGCAGGATTAATGAATTCATAGTCAATCCAGGCGCCGACCGTCGTCGCGAGAACGATACTGTTGAATAAGAGCGAATAGCGACTGACGGTAAATTGATCACGTACGCAAGAGACCCAGACGGCCCCAAACAGAGCGACCAGCACCGAGACTTCCAGCCAGGGCAAATGGAGTTCATTCATAGTAGTTCCTCAAATGCGGATGAAGCCTCTGAGGACGGTTTTTTTTCGATCACTGTTCCACCCAGCATTCTGGTCCAACGGTGTTCGAATTCGTCACATTTCCTGAGCGCACTCAGAACAGGGCGGACGATGCATTCTTTGAGGTACGCATCCATGTAGCCTCGTTCGAGGGCGAGTCGATAATACCAGGTCCTGAAACGTTCTGAGGTTTTCCTCTGCCACATCCCGGAAAATTTTGGCAACCTTTCACCGATCGCATCTTCCATCGTTCGATAGTCATAAAGCAACGTGGGTGCCCTCAGAAATTGCAGCGTCCGCAGGCATCCATGACCGAGAATATGCACGAGCGCCAAATAATAACATCCGAGGCCAATCTCGGCAAAAATCAAACCAACTTGTGACATGGAAGCAAACGAGAGGGCGCTTTTAATATCGGTTTGAACGGTTCCCGCAAACGTCGCAAACAAGGCGGTCGAAAGTCCGACCACCACGATCAGGATGCGAACAATCAAAGACTGTTCGAGGATCGGACTGAATCGCAGTAGCAGGAATGCACCGAGATGGACCGATAAGGCTCCATAGAATACGGCACTGGAAGGAGTAGGCCCCTCCATGGCTCGTGGTAACCAGCCGGAAAAAGGAATCATGGCCGACTTTCCCATCGCGGCAATTAATAGCAGTAAACCAACAAAAAATGCCTGGTTGGGTTCGAGCAGTGTTCTTCCCATGGGCCATTCCCCCGCGAGGAACCCATCGAAGTCTCCTTCCCCTTTCATATGATGCAGTGCCACCGAGGCCAACAGTAATGCCGCATCGGAAACCCGGTAGATAATCCAGACGTGCAGTCCATTGGCAGCGGGAGCCGGACGTTCATGAAAAAACGCGACCAGCAATGCCGAGGACAATCCGACGAGTTCCCAGCCCGAGAACAACGTTTCGACGGTGCCTGCCAGGGACGTTGTCACCATTCCCACCACAAAGAGCGACAGCAGCACAAAAAAGCGATTGAATCCCCGCTCGCGATGCATGTAGCGATTGGCGAAAGCACCGATTGTTCCGCACAAGACAAAAGTCAAAATCACAAAGGGAACCGAAAGTCGATCAAACTCGAATTTGAAGATAAAATGGTAGTGGTAGTGCTCGGCAGGATTTTCCAGATGGACCCAACTTCCCAGTTCAATTGGGATCTGAGTATCGTTCCACAGCAGCATGAGCCCCAGCATGGCAATCGCCGCGGTCAATCCGGTTAAAATGCCAGTTTGAATACAGCGTGCGATCACCCGCTCACTGAGGGGCTTACTTTTTAACAGCGAAGCAATTCCTAGTGTGGCAAACAAAACGGCAGGAGCACCCACAACCAGTAACCCCAGGACCTTGAGGACAAGGGGAACGTCGTTGGAAGGGTGAACCTGGTGCGTCAGATCCGCTGCAAACAGACCGCAGGAATGAAAGACTTCAAACATATTTCTTGATAATTCTCCGGATGCCACAGGGATCAAAATGCGAGAGGCATCAAATTTGAAGTCAGGATTTGATTTGAGCGAATTCCAGGTGTTCACGCCACCCTCGATACCAATCGGCAGATGAATTCGCCTGGGGTAAAGTGATGGCTGAGGGTTGATATCGATGGAACTCGTCTTCGCGGTAAACCAGGATTTGATTCGAATGGGGATCGAGTAGCGCCAACTGGACCCAACCGTGATGAATGATGTTCCGAACGACTTCGCTCCGAGAAATGATTTGCCGAATCCCTGCTGGAGTCGATTCAATCACCATGAGCAATCGTACGGGCTCATGAATCTCGACACCTTGCCAAGGCAAGCCCGGCCGCAAGTCACTCGCCGCACCATCCATGACCCCCAGCAACGAAGTGACATTATGCGGGAGCTTGGTGCCGCACCCCCAGCCGGGCGAATCGATGTACGAGAAAAAGTACTGCAAGTTGATCCCCGAACAGACGGGGACCACCGCTCCCAGAATCCGGCCCAGAATCGAGCACTCGACGTCATCCGCTCCCGGTTCATACGAATGCAAAAAACAGCGGCGGTCAAGATAAAGTCCACGGACTCGGGCTCGTCGCCCCACAAAGCAGATGGCGTTCGAGGCATTGCCGAATTCCGGCCGAGTCTGAGCCAGATCCTGCGATCGCCCTTCGACATGGCGTCGAGCCGCTGCAAACGAAAGATCGAGCGGTGCCGACTGAAACCGTCGACATCGCTCGTGAGCGTTTCGTTCACAGGTTTTTTCGAGCATTGACTGAGCATATTCCAAGTCGTCCTTGTGTGTCAGGGGGACTTGATCGACATCATGAAAGGTGATTGAATCGCTGCAAGTATTGTGCAGTCCACCCAGGAAGTGGACCTCCGCCGGAATGGTCAACCCGCGGTTGGCCAGGAGTTCTTGGACACGCGGATCGTTCAGCATGGCTGCCAGTGCCCGGGCGTTTGGTGAGCCGGCGCTTCCCGAGCAGGCACCACAGTCGTAACACGATTTATGGGGATTATTCAGGCAGAACGAACCATGACCGAAAAAGCAGACAATCCTTGCAAATCCCGTCGTCAGGCCGATGTCTCGCAGCAGTCGTTCACCCATGTTTGCCATTTCGGCGAGACTGAAACCGACTCCGTCGCCGCTCGGACCCGGCGTCTCGGATTTTCGTTCGAGATGCAATCGTGTGATCGGCGGCGGTTCCACCAATTGCCTGGCTCGCCGCCGAATGCTCGCGGTCAAACGGGGGAATAAAACTCGAGCCACCAGCGGAATCGAAGCCAGCACGCCGAAGCTCGCGGTGAGTAACGCTCCCCCCGTCACACTGCGGGTCCCAAGATGAACGTTATGCGAGGCGGTTCCGAGAACTCGCCGCGTTTGTGCCCGGCGTCGGTTTTTCGCCTCCAGGGCGTCATCGACCTCTTCCGTAATCCAGTGCTGCGGCCGAATGACGATTGGGCAGAGTGCCGCGTAGTGGGCGTCGGCCACCCCCTTGTAATACATCGGGACCGAGAAAAATCCCGCAGCCCCAAAGGTTTCGGCATCGGGAGCAATTTCTTCCAGATGCCTCCGAAACGATTCCTCGCGCTTATCAATACAAAATACGGCCTGCAGTCGCGGCGACGAGACTCGGCTGAAAGGTCGCGCCGTGTGAATGGAAATTGCGTCCAATGTCTGTGCACGCAAGTGTCGTTCGAATGCCTGATGAAAAATCCGACGACGTTCCATACTCGTGAACGATTCGATTTCATGAATTAAATCGGCCCAGTCCTTCGTCTCCAGACGACACAGCGCTGCTGGCGTCCAGCCAAGAACCTGTGCGAGCTGGAAAATCAAAAATGCCCGCTGCTCAATACTCGAATGAGCGTGTTTTGAGAGGGTTCCTTTGGCAAAACCCCGCAGTTCCGACAATGGACCCTCGAAGGCGAGATGTTCTGCGGCCCCCTTGGTCAGCGCGAGTCGCTCCAGAATCAACCGGATCGCCAGAAATTCGATGAGGCAACCTGTTGTTGCCGAAACCGCCTGGCGGTCGGGGCGAACTTCCAGCTGCCAGATCATCCCGGCCCATCCCTTCAAGGCGATCAGGCTCGCGGTGAGGAATTCGTCCCATTCGACCGGAGCCACCCCCAGAAATTCCAGCGATTCGAGGATCGATTCCATCGGTCCCAGGTTTGCGGCCTCGATGCGACGCAATTCGGCCGGTAATCCGCTCATCCAGGGATCCGGGGGCCCATTCTGCTGGTTGTAGACACTGAAAAACGATTTGTAGAAACCGTCAACCCGATTTGGTAACGACCAGTTGGCAAATCCCTGGTCGGCAAATGCGGCACAAAATCGGATCAGCACCGGATGAACCAGCTGATCCGTATCGAAACTAGTCGCTTCGCGGAGTGCGTCACGATGACGGATGATGGGAACCCGGGGTTCAACCCAGGGGGGCAAGCCGAACATTCCGTTTCGACAGGTCCGCCAGAGTGCCTGCAACGAAAAGGCCTGCCAGGTGGCGGGGCTCCAGCGTTCAATCGAAGACTTTCCGAACCGGTCGAGCAATTCCCGGATCGGGAGCGGACGATCGTCGCGCAAGCCGGGGTCGAGTTCGCCCTGATGATGTCCGAGACGCATCCGCAGGTCACGCATCACCCAATGCTTGGTCTCGATCAAAAACCGATCACGGACAGCCGCCGGGGCATCTGCACGAACTCGGGTCAAGGCGTCGGTTTCCGCGACAAACCATTGCAGTTCTTCCGTTGGACCCGTCCGCAGTGGATGCTGCAACATCGCCAGTCGCAGCTGATGTCGAGTTGTCACCGATCCGATCGTGGCCTCGGCGTGGATTTTCAGGTCTCGCTGAAGTGCCAGCGACAAATCGGAGAGATGAATCCGATCCTGCCCCAGCTTCTCTCGATAGTTTTCTTCCGTCAAATAGGGCTCACAGCCAAACAGACGAGCCCCCTTTTGGACCCCTTCATCAAACGGCAAATCTTCCAATGCCTAGAGCGTATTCAAAAAGACAAACGCGGTGATGGGGCCCTGTGAAGGAAGCAGCTCGGCGGCACGCTCGACCAGGCGTTTGACCTCGGCTCTGGCATCGGCATCAGAAAAACTTTTGGGGCCAGTCGTCGGGGCGGTGGGATTTTGGGAATCTTGCACGAGAACTGCTTCACTCCTTCGTTCCTTGGGGTCATCGCGTTCATGTTGAACATT
>JBIKZJ010000007.1:0-40768 GCA_044354755.1 Schlesneria sp.
CGCGTGTGTAACGATCACAGCCGCATCGGCATTCGTGTTCGCACCATTAGTTTTGATAGGAACGATCAAGTCTTTCGATCAATTCCTGAAATCCAAACGTTCTTTTGCTTCTTTATTTTCGTCGGAATTCTTTCGGAATTTTGCATTAATTTTGTTGTGTGCGACGGTTAGTCCGCTCGTTTCCTTCGCAGTTTATTTCTGTGGATGGCATTCGATTCGGGGTCTGGTCCGAATTGCCGCAGCAGTTAAAAATCATCCGCTCAAATTGGCTCTCAAGCTCGCTCCTCTGACTCTCATGGCGATCGGGTTGGCAGTCGCTGGATCTTTTGTATGGTCATCGACGGATTTCTTAACGCCCTCGCTCATTCGTACAGTCTTCATTGCGTTGAGTGCCCTGGCCGTTCCTCATCTTTTTTTGCATGTATCAGATGACATGATTTCTCTCAAACGCCGCGTGCAGACTTTTTGAAGCGAGATCATTCCAAGATGCCATTCACAGACGAATTCTATGATTACATTATCGTTGGAGGTGGACTACAAGGCGGACTGCTAACGCTCGCCATCCGTTACCACAATCCTGACGCGACGATTTTGTTAATCGAGCGAGGAGAGAACGTTGGGGGAAATCACACTTGGTCGTTTCATCCCGAAGATGTTCCCGACAGTGCCAAGCCTTGGATTGAATCGTTGGTTTCAAATCGCTGGTCTGAGTATTTTGTTCGATTTCCGGGTTTCGAGCGTCGGTTGCACCTTCCTTATGCGTCGATCAACTCGAAACATTTCGCAGATGTTGTTGAAAGTGCGTTTCCACGCTTCAAATCGCAGTCCTCACGGAATGAGCCTTCCAGCGATGATTTAACTGTTCCAGCGATCACCAACCGCATCCCACTTCATCGATCGGAAGTAGAAACTGCTGATCGGCAGTTTTGTCGTGCGAGCAGCTCGCGGCTGTTGACGAATACGGAAGTCAAAGTTTTGACTTCGAACGCGGTGATGACGAGCGAAGGAATCACTTACAGTTGTGACACGGCGATCGACTGTCGTGGCTTATCTGTCGAAGATATTCCTCATGGCGGCGGATGCGGATACCAGAAATTTGTTGGCTTCGAGTTCGAATTGTCATCTGACTGGCCCGAAACGCACCCGGTCATCATGGATGCTTGTCGCTCGCAGGCTGAAGGGTTTCGGTTCATGTACACACTTCCATTCTCGCCGCGTCGAATCTTGATTGAGGACACTCAATTTTCGGATCACCCACGTTTAGAACGGGCTGACTGTTACCAGAGCGTCATCGCGTTTCTTCGAGCAAAAACCGACTCAGATTGGTCAATCGTGCGGGAAGAATCAGGTTGTCTTCCGATGCCTTACACGCGAAGAGGCATGCCTTGTTTGTCGGATTCAGTTCGAGGTGGATACGCCGGCGGATGGTTCCACGCAGCAACTGGTTACTCGTTTCCTCTCGCCGTTCGATTTGCGGAGGCGGTTGGATCCGCAGCACCGGGTCAGCTCACGGGCGCCGTGGCAGCGCTGATCAAAGAAAACCGGTTCCCCGCAAAATTTTCGCGTTTTTTGAATCGACTCTTATTCCGGTTGGTCAAGGCTGACTCTCGTTGGGGACTGTTTCGACGATTTTATCGTGTACTTTCCGAACGTGAGATTTCACGCTTTTACGCCCACCGAATTACCGTAGCCGATGCGTGCCGAATTGTTGTTGGTCGTCCACCTTTCGGAATGACACCGCTACGCTTTGCGAATTCGTTACTCACGGAAAAATAATTGTCACAGCCTGATCGCGCGATTTGACCGAAAGTGGAACATCATGTTCGTCAAGAAACAAAAACGTTTTGCTCGAAACCACGAAATGCCGACCATGCATCAATATGATCCGATCGGCGAGTGTCTTCGTGTCGGCCTCTTGCAGCCCGTTGAAAATTTTCTCGCACAGGGTGGTAAAGGGCTGAGAACGAAACTGATCCACATTTGTTATCGTCTCGCTGGAGGACGTGAAGATGTTCCCCAGGAACTGATCGACGCAGTCGACTACCTGCACGCGGGGTCGTTAATCGTCGACGACATTCAAGACGGCTCAGATTTCCGACGCGGGCAACCTACGCTTCATCGTCGCATCGGGTTGCCTTTGGCACTCAACGCTGGAAATTGGATGTACTTTCGTGCTCTCGAATTGCTCGACAAACTGCCAATCGACCTCCCAGGGCGACATCGGCTGATTGGCCTTGCTATTTCGACCGTACGTGAGTGTCATGAAGGGCAGGCACTGGATCTGGCGACGAAGTTGCACGAACTCGATCAACGAGATTTCCTGACGGTCGTGCATGAGATCAGCCGTCGTAAGACGGGTGCGCTCGCGGGTCTTTCGGCCCGATTCGGTGCGATGATCGCAGGTGCGTCGCTGGAACGCGAGGAGTCGCTCGCTGCGTTCGGCAACGTTTTTGGGATCTGTCTGCAGATGCAAAACGATCTGGATGAACTGCGTTCAATTGGAAGCCAGCGCGAGCGTCACGACGACTTAAAAAATTTACGAGTCACGTGGCCGTGGGCTTGGTACGCGGTTAAAAGCCCCCCGGACCAATTCAAAGATCTTCAACTTCGCGCCTTTCTTGCGTTAAAGGACACCGACGCTGCCGAATCGATTGCGGCTGTGATTCTCGGAAAGATTGGTCAATCTGGAGATCATTCTATTCGAGAAACGCTGCAAAGAGAGTTTGAATCGAAATCTCAAATGAAAGGCGATCGTCAGCAATTCAATGAGCTGCACGAATTTCTCGAGATTATGAACTCACTTTTACCCCGGTGATTAACTCGTCTGACACAGGTCGTTGGAGTCGGATCGGAATTGATCAGTGACATTTAAACAATCAATGTGCGAAAACAAAATGCTGCGAGCAGGAATCCTTGATACGGACGAATCTACGCTTCGGGCTGCGGTGATCGGCAGCGGTTTTGGAGGCCTGGCATCGGCCATCCGTCTGCAAGCGATGGGGATTCAAACCGTCTGCTTCGAAGCGCGTGATCAGGCAGGCGGTCGGGCATATGTGTACCATGATGACGGGTTTACGTTTGACGCCGGACCCACCGTCATCACGGCGCCAAACTGCCTGGAAGAATTGTTCGCTCTGGCGGGCAAGAGAATGTCGGATTATGTCACTCTGCTCCCAGTCTCACCCCTTTATCGATTACAATGGACAGACGGTGTTTCTTTTGACTATGTCGCCGATGAGGCGGGAATTGTTGAACAGATCCGGCGAATCAACCCACAGGATGTTGATGGTTATCTCAGGTTTGCCGACTACACTCGACGCGTTTTCCAAAAAGGTTATGTAGAGCTTGGTGCGACTCCATTTCTTCGATTTACCGACATGCTGCGCGTGACTCCCGACCTGCTTAGGCTTCGCGCTGATCGGAGCGTCTATGCGACCGTTTCGCGTTTCATGCAAGACGAGCACCTTCGCCAGGCTTTCAGTTTCCATCCGCTCCTCGTCGGTGGCAATCCCATGACGACGAGTTCGATTTATACATTGATTCATTGGATCGAACGACAATGGGGGGTCTTCTTTCCGAAAGGTGGTACTGGTGCGTTAGTACAGGCGATGGTCCGACTCTTTCAAGACCTCGGAGGCGAACTTCGACTTAACTCGCCCGTACAAAGTATTCGATTGTCTTCCACAGACTCTCAAGTGAATCCGAATAAAATTTCGCATCTCATCACCACCGAAGAACGATCTGGGGAGCGTTTTGACCTTGTGGTTTCAAACGCCGATATTCACCATACTTATTCACGATTGTACGCTGGGGTTCCATCAGCTCGACACGAGCAACGCAAGCTGGAGCGGTCGGAATGGTCAATGTCCTTGTTCGTTATGTATTTTGGAACTAATCGACGTTTCCGAAATGTGGCACATCACACGATCTTATTTGGACCGCGTTTCCAAGGGCTTTTAAAAGACATTTTTTCTGGTCGTGGTTTAGCGGACGACTTCAGTCTTTATCTCCATGCTCCTACGGTCACCGACTCTTCTCTGGCACCTGAGGGGTGCGAGGCTTTTTATGTGTTGAGTCCGGTTCCTCATCTGGGACGAGCCGATCTTGACTGGGACTCGCTCTCTCGAAGCTATGGAGATGCGATCCTGTCGAAATTAGAGGAACATTTGCCCGGACTGAGTCAATCGATCGTAACGCGTCGTCATTTCACTCCACAGGAATTCAAGTCTGAATTAAACGCGTATCATGGCTCGGCATTTTCTGTCGCGCCGAAGCTGACGCAAAGTGCGTACTTCCGACCGCACAATAGGAGCGATCGAATTCCGGGTTTATACATCGCCGGTGCCGGGACACATCCGGGTGCTGGCGTACCCGGTGTTATCAATTCAGCAAAAGCAACTTGCAACCTCGTGGCTCTCGATTATGGAGTCCTCGCCAATGCATGATTCCTTCGATTCCACTCCGAAGCAAGACCGCGAAGTGATCCGAAAACATAGCCAGTCGTTCTCGATGGCAGCCCGACTCCTTCCCAAACACATTCGAGCGGACGTCGAAACACTGTACGCCTGGTGTCGATGGTGCGACAACGCGGTTGATGATGCTCCGACACCAGATGTTGCACGCGTCAGACTGGCAACGCTGCGTGCGGATGTGGAATTGATTTACGAGGGAAAGTCACCGGTTCACGCAGCATCGAAGTGGTTAGCCGATTTAGTTTCTCGGTACTCCATTCCGAAGGACAACCCGTTGGAACTCCTTGACGGGATGGAAATGGACTTGACCCAGTCCGTCATCAAGTCTGAACAAGAATTATATTTTTATTGTCATTGCGCCGCGGGCACGGTGGGTTTAATGATGTGCCACGTACTGGGAGTAAACGATCCGTCGGCACGACGATTCGCGGACGCACTCGGAATCGCGATGCAGATGACGAACATTGCGCGGGACGTTGCCGAGGATTGGCAGCGAGGACGGTGTTATCTCCCCGAGACCTGGCTGGTCACTCGATTCGGGCCCGGCAACTCGCCACGCAATGAAGAGATTCGCTTTGCCGTAGAACAACTGCTCGATCTTGCAGATCATTACTACAATCTCGGGCTCAAAGGATTGCGATATTTACCCGTGCAATCACAAACAGCTATCTTGGTGTCTGCCGCAGTCTATCGCGAAATCGGACAAATCATTCGCGAGAAAAATTTTCGCGTCATGGACGGACGCGTTTTCGTGCCCAAAGTTCGAAAAATGAAACTCGTTGCACAAAGTACAATTCAGTCCTGGAAGTTGAATTTCGCGAGACCGAAACGAATCGCCTTTATTTCCACCCCTAACTCTCAATTGATTGGAGATCCCATGAACAAAGACGCACGTTACCTCGCAGTTCTCGGAATTTCACTGACTTGCATTCTGGCCGCCGCTCTGTTCATTCTTGTCGGGATCAAACCCAAAGATGCCGAATCCTATAGCTCACTACCGTGGATCTATTCGTTTGTGAGCGCCTTATGCGGCGGCTTGACGCAATTGCTTCTTCGTCGAATGGAATCTACTAACCAGACTTAATCAGATTCCGTCAAAGATTGTTGGGACGAAGTTTTTTTGGAAGAGCGTTTCCGACGAAGAGAAGCTGCCATGTGTGTTTGTCGATTCTATTAAGAATCAGGGCGTCTGCGTGGCTTGAGCGGTTCCGCCGCGAGCACGGAATACGTTGGAGCTAAAAGCCTTGTGACGAAAACAGCGAGAGTTTCATCTTGATCGTATGTACGAGTCGTGATCGCCAACCTGGAATCAACGAGACTCGAAGTACCAAACTGCCTGATCCGGCGTTTGACTCACGACAGGACACTATGTTTTTCCCTTCGACCTTGGCTGGCGAAGGTAGCACTACGGCCATGAGGACAACGGGGTTATCGAGAGAAATGAAAAAATGAAAGGGGTCAGGGTGCGCCAGTTAAAGCCGGAGGAAGGCGGCGAATGGAAGTTTCGTACGAGGTAAGATCTAGCCAATCGCCTTGGCCCCGAGTGATGCGTTTGTATGGGCAACCATCCAGTCGAAGCGTTCACAGGGGAAAGTCCGGGCTGTGTATTGAGCTCCGAAAACATTTCTTTGAGGTGGCCGACCTTGTCCTGACACGTGGAAGGCAACACTGATGTCGAACGTCAAAGGCGAGTCCGATGTCAGCCCCGCGGAGTCTAAGACCACACGCACGGACGGAAGCTTTTCTCGCGGAAACTGGGAGATCCCAGAGACATCCCTCTCATTGGAGAGGGATCGGTCGGGGAAGGGGCGATGCCATCATCCCGACATGCACGTCGCTGGGAAGTCAGACAGTCTCGTAGTACCTGGGAAGCAGGCGAACCAAGCGGGACCTCAAACTGCAGCGGAGTCTGTGGAGGAAAGGAGACTGACCAAGGAGAACGCCTCGCAGCCGCTATTGGTCCGGACACAGAGCCGGGGTATCAAATCGCGTGGGCTGCTGGGCGTACGAGAAACGGCACGGAAAGATAAGAAGGCAAGGTTCAACAATCTGCTGAACCATGTCACGACGGAATTGCTGCAGGCAAGTTTCTTCGACCTCAAGAAGAACGCCGCCCCAGGCATTGATGGCGAGACATGGTCCGCGTACGCCGAAGACTTCGAAACACGGATCATTGATCTGCAGATCATGACTGGTTGCTGAAGTTTCTGGAACATCGGATCGCCGACCGACGACTCCTTCGGCTGCTGAAGAAATGGCTTCGAGCCGGGGTATCTGAAGACGGCAAATGGTCTCCGAGCACAGTAGGAACGCCTCAGGGTGCGGTGATTTCACCGTTATTCTCGAATGATCAAAGAAAAGGGGATAAGTCCAAATAACGGCCAAAAGCCAAGGTTGAACGCATGGTTTCGTTCCCAAAATCTGAACTACGACAAGAGAATGGCCGAACAACTCGGTCAACGCGAGGCGATTACGACCCCGCTACTTTATAAATTCCCTGGCCCAGAAACTCAAACGGCAAGAACTTGCTTATCCGGTTGGGGAACGTGGTTAAGCTTTATCGTTTCCTGGAAAATGACGCTTTGTGATCCGGAAAATGTGTCAGCGTGTGTCAGTCACAACTCCAGGATATTCTGCGGTTTGTGAAATTTTATCGAGACCTGACTCGCACATAAATGTGTCAGACCATGTCAGTCGGAGCACTGGAAGACGAGAAAGAACGCCGAAAAACGAAGGGGGCATTCGGCTTTACTGCATTTTGAGCCCATTGCCAAAGTGATCCCCAACGCCACTCTTCGTCCCGCGAAACCCCTTCGGCGGGGTGGCAATGCTTCGGAGTCGTCGGAGAAGCAGTGATGATGATTTCCCCTGATCGGCGGCAGTAATGCTCATGTGGCAATGCTTCGGAGTCCTCGGAGAAGCAGTGATCTTCGTCTTTTCAATTTTGGCTGGCGACATCAGATCGACCATCAAGGGTGGGTGAATTTGTGGTGACGGATCGGCCTGGATCTCGTCGGGGTATTTCGGATAAGACCGACCATCAGGGGTTGGTGAATTTGTGTGGCGTGCCAAGAGACGTTCGGCACTGCTTGTCCCAGAGCCGGCAAACAGTGGCACGATGCCTACGAACCTGTCGTGAGGCTGTGGTGTTCGCTGTCAGTCGTTGCTTTCACCGACGCGGGGTCCGATTGAAAGCCGTTTTGCAATCGACATCACCCTACTTTCGAAGAGGTCGGCTGAACACCGACCCCCCTGCGCCGGTGGCTACGGGTCAAACGGTGACGGCTTGTACCACAGGGTGAAATCGCAGGGTTTCACCACGCCGTTTCATCGCGCCTGAAATCGAGCGAGTTGGCTTTATCGGTCGTATGACGGAAGGTTCCCACGGTTACCGCAAAGCGATGCTCACACGCAATTCGCGGGATCGGATACGCAAAGAAAGGGAAGCACTCTCCACGCATACCGAGTTCGTCGAGTTGAAAGGAATCATTCGTAGCGTCGACCTTGATGCACAAATATTTCCGCTCCGCGAACGTCAAGATCATCAACCTGATCTCCCGTGCGAATATGGACCGGAGTTGGAAGACGCCGTGAAAGAAAGTCTTGATTGCCGTGTGATGGTCGCTGGGGCCTGAGAGACCAGCCTCAAGACAGGCAAATCCAAACTGCTGGCTGATTCGATTGAACTGGGTCGGTGCTTCATGGCCCGCAGCAATGCCTTGGGCTGGTATTGTCCGCAGGTCGATTTTTGCCTGCAGCGAGCGGCAGAGATTTGCATCCGCGACTATGATTCTTGCAAAATCTGTTGTTTCTGGAATTTTTGTGAAAGTCGTTGTTGCCTCATGGGTTATCGTAGCCTCGCCGAAACCGTGCTGGATTTGGAGAAAACTCGCCAGTTGGTACGGATCAACACCGAAATCGATCCCTGCCTTGAAGCGGCGGAAATTCAGCGGCGTGTTTACCTCGCCGGGGGCCCCGCCTTGTTGTTTGCTCGGATCAAAGGCTGTTCGTTCCCGATGGTTTCGAATCTGTTCGGAACGATGGAGCGAACTCGCTTTCTGTTTCGTGACTCGCTCGAAGCGGTCCGGCATTTGGTCGAGTTGAAAATTGATCCGAGTCAGTTTGCGAAACGCCCTTGGCGTTATCGTGGGCTTCCCCGCACGCTTTGGTCGATGTGGACCCGCCGTGTCCGAACCGGACCGGTCGTCCAGCACGAAACCACGCTCGATCAATTGCCACAGTTAAAAAGTTGGCCGAATGATGGCGGGCCGTTTATTACGCTGCCGCAGGTCTATTCGGAACACCCTGATCATCCGGGCTTCAAGAATTCGAATCTGGGGATGTATCGGGTTCAATTTGGGGGCAATGACTTTATTCCGAATCGGGAAGTCGGCCTGCATTATCAAATTCATCGTAGTGTGGGTGTGCATCATGCGGCGGCGGTCCGTCGCGGTGAGAAGCTACCCGTCAACATTTTTGTCGGGGGGCCGCCGGCAATGACGTTGGCTGCGGTGATGCCGCTTCCTGAAGGGCTCTCGGAATTATTGTTTGGGGCCGCACTCGGTCGTCGCCCGATTCGGATGATCTGCCGCAAAGGGGAGTTACCGATCTATGCCGATGCCGATTTTTGCATTACCGGTACGATTGATCCCCAGCGAACCAAAATGGAAGGCCCTTTCGGTGACCATCTAGGCTATTACAGCTTGCAGCACCCTTTTCCGGTGCTCGAAGTGGAACATGTCTACCATCGGACGGGGGCGATCTGGCCCTTTACCGTGGTCGGAAGACCTCCTCAAGAAGATACCTCATTCGGGGAAATCATCCACGAAATCACGGGACCGATCATTCCGACGGTACTGCCCGGTGTGAAGGCGATTCATGCGGTCGATGCGGCGGGGGTTCACCCGCTCTTGTTGGCGATCGGCAGTGAACGCTATGTTCCCTACGCAACGGAACGAAAGCCACAAGAGTTACTGACCACGGCCAATGCGATTCTGGGGCAAGGTCAGCTCTCGCTCGCCAAGTATCTGTTGATCGTGGCTCAGGAAGATCAGCCGGAACTCGACATTCATGAGATGCCAGCTTATTTCCGGCATCTGCTGGAACGAGTCGACTGGCAGAACGACCTGCATTTCCAGACCCGCACGACAATGGATACGCTCGATTATTCCGGCAGCGGTTTCAATCAGGGCTCGAAGGTGGTGATCGCCGCAGCCGGAGCCAAGAAACGGGACCTTGCGACCGAATTACCTCGCGAGTTGCGGCTTCCGGATGGATTTCGGCATCCACGCATCGCGTTACCCGGAGTGCTGGTGATCGAGAGCCCGAATGGCAGAACGGGTGAAACTTCTCTCGAACGGTTTTGTGCGGTACTTTCGGCGCAGTCTCAATCACTTGGTTCTTTCCCATTGATTGTGCTGGTCGATGACAGTGAATTTGCGGCGCGAACACTAAATAACTGGTTGTGGGTGACGTTCACGCGATCGAATCCGGCGGTCGATATCAGCGGTCTGGATTCGTTTACTCAGGATAAGCATTGGGGCTGTCGTGGATCGCTGGTGATTGATGCGAGAATCAAACCCCACCATGCCCCTCCGCTGATCGAGGATCCCGCAGTGACTCGGCGGGTTGATGAACTCGCCGCACGGGGAGGCCCACTGCACGGATTGTTTTGAGGGGTTTTCAATTCCGGTTTCAAATCGGTTTTGTGAACGGAACTTGTGGGGGAACGGGCCTCGAGGTAACCGGCGCCGGATCCCATTCGGGAATTAGATTTTTTCGAGGTGCGATCCCACGATCCTAATCCGAGTCCCTGTGATCAGTCGGCGGGTGTCGTACTATTCCCCCAAAATCTCCCGAGCGATCCGCTTGAGCGCATCGCTTTCGATTTGCCGAACCCGTTCACGGGTGAGTCCCAGCGATTCGCCGATTTCTTTGAGTGTCTGAGGCTCCGAGTCATCCAGTCCGAACCGCATCCGCAGAATCGCCGCTTCTCGGGGATCCATCGTTTTGATGATGCGGTAAACATGTTTCAGATTATCCGCATCGATCAGATCATCATCGGGAGATTTGGTTCGCTGGTCTGCGACCATGTCGCTCATCTGCCAGCCCCCATTGTCATCATCCGTTTGAAACGTGGAGTGATAAAGCTGAATCGCGGTCTTCACGATACTCAGTTTTTTCTTAGGGAGCCCCAGTTCTTTGGCGACCTCTTCCTGTGAAGGAGCGCGGCCCAGTTCTTTGTCCAGCTTGCTGGTTGCTCGTCGCCATTTTGTCAGTAATTCCACCATGTAGGCGGGAATGCGAATCGTCTTGCCGGTATTGATCAGGGCTCGTTTGATCGATTGCTTGATCCAGTAACTGGCATACGTACTGAATCGCGTATTCATGTCAGGGTCAAAGCCCTCGACCGCTCGCATCAATCCCAAATTTCCTTCTTCAATCAGATCTTGCAGGGGGAGGCCCCGATTTGTGTACGCACGGGCGATGTTGACGACGAGTCGCAGATTTGCCCGGACCATCTGGTCACGGGCGGCAGATTCACCGAGCGCAATTTGGCGAGCGAGTGACTTTTCTTCATCAGCGGATAATAACGAGGTCTCGTTGATTTCGCGGAGATACGTCTCGATGGGGTTTTGTGATGCGAAAGAGACATCATGGAAGGGGGAGGATTTGGCCATATCAATTGGTCTGCCATTCAGGAGTATCATAATCGTTAACGAGGCCACCTCCTGCGGCAATCATTCAGCGGCTGAAATGACAGCCCTATAATGATTATCGGAAGACCACGATGAGATCATTCGCTCTGGGCAACCTCAACGATCAATTCGATCAGATAAATTTGGCAATGTGCGCAAAAAAACGGCCCTTCGGAAGATACCGAGGGGCCGTGATTTTTTTTCAAGAAATCAGATTTTTCGTATTTGACTTCATCCAGACCAGCAGGGCTAGTCTCTTGGTCGGTTCCCGATGAAGCTCAAAGTCCGACTAACCCTATTCTGTTCCCGAGCCAAGTGTGAAGAGCGGACCAGCGGATCCTTCTGTACCACCCTTAAGCTCTGTGCGGGGCTTAGGAGCGGCAGAAGCGTCACCCGATTTTGGTTCTTCTGGAGTCCCCAGATCAGGATTGGTCTTGCGACTGAGTCCGATTTTGCGATCGGCAGCGTCGATTCGGAGGATGCGGACATCCAGTTCCTGGCCGACTTTGACGAATGTTTCGGGATTTTCGACCTTTTGGTCAGAAAGTTCCGAAACGTGCAACAGACCTTCGAGTTCCGGTTCGAGTTCCACAAAAACACCGAAGTTGGTGATTTTGGTCACTTTGCCGATCACTTGAGCACCTGGTTGGTACTTTTCGGGAATCGTGGTTTCCCAGGGATCCCCAGCCAGCTGCTTGAGTCCCAGAGCGATTCGCTTCCGTTCCTGGTCGACCGAGATGACCTGGCAGGTGATCGGATCACCCTTCTTCAGCATTTCGTTGGCATGCGAGATCTTGCGAGTCCAGGACATATCGCTGACGTGGAGCAGGCCATCGACACCCTCTTCCAACTCGATGAATGCACCGTAGTTGGTGAGATTGCGAACGGTACCGCTGACCGAAGCACCGGGTGGGTACTTGGCTGCGACTTCGTCCCAGGGGTTTGGCTGAGCTTGCTTCATGCCCAGAGAGATTTCCTGCTTGTCCTTGTTGATTCCCAGGACGACCACATCGACTTCATCGCCAGGATTGACGAGTTCGGTGGGGTGGTTGACCCGTTTGGTCCAGGACATTTCGCTGATGTGCACCAGACCTTCGATCCCATCTTCGAGCTTGACGAAGGCACCGTAAGACATGACGTTGACAACTTCGCCCCGAATCTTGGTGCCGACGGGGTATTTCCCTTCGACATTGTCCCAAGGGCTCTTTTCTTTCTGCTTGAGTCCGAGTGCGATTTTTTCTTTATCGCGATCAACATGCAGAATCATGACTTCGACTTCCTGATCGATCTTCACCATTTCGGATGGATGACCGATTCGGCCCCAGCTCATATCGGTGATATGCAGCAGGCCATCGATACCGCCAAGGTCGACGAACGCACCGAAGTCGGCGATGTTCTTGACGGTCCCCTTGCGGAGTTGACCTTCGGTGATTTCCGAAAGGAGGTCTTTCTTCATCTTTTCGCGTTGGAGTTCGATCAGGCGACGTCGCGACACCACGATGTTGCGGCGCGATTCGTCGATCTTCAGGATCAGGCACTCGATCGTTTTGTCGCGATAGAACTCGATGTCCTGTGGGCGACGAATATCGACTTGGCTGGCAGGAAGGAAGACGTTGACACCGATGTCGACGAGCAATCCCCCCTTGATCTTTCGCAGCACTTTTCCGGCGACCACGTCCCCTTCTTTGTGGGTGCTGATGACCTTTTCCCACTCGCGGATCCGATCGGCCTTCTTTTTGGAAAGCAGAATCAGACCGAATTCGTCTTCGATTTCTTCGAGCAGCACCGAGACTTTATCACCGGCGACGGGGGGAATTTCCCACTCGTCAATCGGCACAATCCCTTCGCTCTTATATCCAATGTCGATCAGAACCTCTTCGCCTTCAACGCGAACGACGGTCCCTTCCAGCACCGCGTTAACGTCATATCCCTCATCACGACGATTGTAGAGATGATCGAGACTCCCTTCTTCGAGGTGCTCGGCCTCGGCCAAAGAGATGTCAGCCGCCAGCTCGAGTTCTTCGTCGCTGATGTCAAATTCACGCAGTAGATTCCGATCAACCATGCTATTCCTGCTGTACTGTTGCGGTGATGTCCAAGGACGCCTCGAATCACCCCGTGGAGACCAGTTGCGTCAACTCGCAACCGTTTCCAAGTAAAAAAACGTCTCAATTCTGCCAGCAAAGAACAAGTTTGCCTGACATCAGAACTGAAGAATCTGCATTCTAGCAGACAAACCGCTTTTTGGGCTAGTGGTAAGGTAAGCAAACCCTGCATAAAGCGACAAAGGTCACCGCAATAGCGAAAAAACCGCATGGCAGCAGGGAAATTTCCTGCAGGACGCGACCCGCATCAGGGGGAAATTTCGCGACCCGAGACAAAGCCCACCTGGTCCTCGGGGGAGGCATACTGATATCGCCAAACGAGGTCGCCCGTGATTTGTTGCAATGTTAGCGGTTTTTTTCCGTCCGATTGCGGGAAATAGTGGACGACTCGTGCGGCAAGCGGGCGGCCCTGATCATCGTGTTCGATCACCAGTCCGCCGTCTGCTGTGAATTCTTCGGTCGCTTTTGTCTCGCCGCTACCACGTGTTCGAGTCCAACCGATCGGGCGGCCTGCTGGGGTGTAGTGGTAGGTGTCGGTCCAGGATTTCGGGGTCTGGATCATCGGGTCGGTGTAATTTCCAGGATCGGTTCCGCCGTGATAGGCAACCGACTTGAGTCTTCCGTCGTCATCATATTCGCGGTCTTCGTTGTCGAGAAAATACCAGGTCACGAATGCGGGTGCCGACCAGGCCTCACCATTGTGGGCGAAGACTCCGATATCCACCCGATTCGATTCAAGGTCACTTTCGATGGCCACTTTACGACGTGGATGCCAGGCAACGGTAATTTCCGCTCGGCTGCGTGAGCTGTCCAGGGGTTCAATGGTGATGCGCGAATCGTCCCCACGCAGCACCACCCACTCGAAGCGAAGTGGCCTTTGATTCAGGTCAACGCTTTCATGAGCCGAAACGATCATTTTCCGTCGGTATTGCGTAGAGCGGCCGATCCGGGCGATGGCACACGGAGTGTCAAATAGACGCTCGCGTTCGTGCGGTTCAAAGTAGTCGCGCCCGACTCGTCCCAGTTCTTCTTTTTCCGCGCGAATCCGAATCAGTGGGGGGATCGTTTCAAGCGTCATGGCATGGGCCACTTCGACCATCGCCAGGGTATCAATCAGGCTTCCTTCAAAGGCCGAAGGATGCGCCACCCCAGTCAGGTAATCATCGGGCTTTTGCACGCGAGCGTAACAACTGCGAAAGATCTGTTGTAATGTCGGTGCGATTGCCTTTTTTTCGACGAGCTGCCGCTTCACATCGGGATGAAACGCGGCGAGGGTACAGGCGAGTGCATCCAGGAACGGTTGATCCGTGTACGACGATCCCTGACTGATCAAGACGTAAGGGGTGTTTGCCGGGAAGACATCGCCAAAGCCACCGGGGCGGCCATCCGACTTTCCATTGTGTCCCGCATCATGATCATTGTGCTCTGGATACACATAGAGATGATTCTGCAGATACTGTCGCGTCAAGGCGGCCATCGAGGTCGGCTGGACATAGGCCAACCGAGCGTTGCTGCGCCATTGAGGCGAAGCGGCAAACGCCGTTGAAGAATTCCCCAGCACGACTCCCCCATGGAGAATTCGGGTCTGCAAACTGCCGGTGAGGCCTTTGGGGACCTCCCGACGATATTCAATCCGGTAGATCTGCGGAAATGCCAAGTAATTCAGATTCGAGTGATCGTGATCACAGTTGTCGTAGAGATCGCCATAGTTGCCCGCTGCGGTTTTTTCCGAAAACCATTTCCATAATTTTTTCCCGACGATCCCATGTTCACGAATGATCGGCAACGATTTATTCGGGCCGTTCCAGGCAAATGAAGTCGACAGCAGATTTGTCGACTCATCCCAAACCGTATTTTCCGGCCCCACTAACGCGACCCCTAATTTCAGCGAACTTGCGGTGGGTTGAGGGGGGGAAAAGGAAAGACTCGCCGCCGAGATGATTTCTGCGAATTCCGCATTTTTTCTGACCGCAGCCAAGTCAGGATCGTCATTCAGTAATTTGACTTCACGAAATCCCAGCTCCACGGCCTGCCTCAGTGTTGTCAGCGACTCATCGAGTTGGCCATTTTTGGCATACAAACGCCCAAGATTGTAGTGGGCCGCCGCCGAAAAGGGGGCAAGCTTCACTCCCTGTTCACAGACCGAGACGGCGTCGGCTAATTGGCCGTTGCGAACAAAAGCGATCGCCTGCAATTGCAAGTTGTGGCTGGCTTCCATGAGCCCTGGTCGCAAAAACAGGCTGGGCTCTTCAGCTGCAGATAATGCCGATGATGCTTGGAAACAGACGTAACACCAGGCGAGAACCAGCACAAAGCAGGTTCGGTGGCAGGCGGAGCGAATCAAAAAGGGCATGACATACTCCAGGGAATTCGAAGAGCACAACCAGCAAACCTGAGGCTTCCGTTCGCGAAACGTCTGGTGGTGAGCTTACCGAACACCACGCAGCATCTCTACCGGTGCGGACGAATACCACTTTCACACGGAAAATTCCGTTTTCAGTTTCCACTTTTCAGAATGCTGAAATTTCATCGCTGTCTATTCGTTTGATTCTTGGTTCACAATCTTCGCTGCTTTTGAAGAAAGGGAGATTCACGAATCGACTGCAGTATTCATTGGTTTTATCTGAACGCTTCTGTGAGCAGGGGACCACGAGGCTGGTCGGGACCGAGCTCTCCGATCGTCGTGGCCGTCAACGAAGAAGGATCAGGGACTGAAGTCCTCAAAGTTTGCTGCCGAGTAAAGCATTTGTACCGAGCGCATTGGGTTTGTGGTTGAATCAAAAAGACGAAGTTCGGGCGAAATTGAGGAGATTCCACGTTTCCTTCTTGTGAATCCGTCGTGGATCCTTTCCGTCGTGGATCCTTGCTGTGTGGGTGCTGCTCGTTAGGATCAGTAAAGTCTCTTTCACGTGGGGTGGCGACAGTGTTCAGCGATTCGGTAACCCCGAAACCTCATTATTTCATTCGAGAGATTGTCAGCCGATGAATCCAAATTTTCTGAGCCGCAAACGCTTTTCCCGACCAGCGGCGATGGCTGTTGTTTGGGGCGGGGTGTTGCTGGTTGGATTGTGTCTGACGGTGTTGACGCTGAGCCTCATACCGACGGGGTTGTTGCACCCCCTCCCCAAGCCGGTCATGCCACGGGATCAGGGGGAGCGTCTGCCTGAGAGGGCAAAGGGGACCGCGATCGCTCGAAATCTTGCCTATGAACCTCGGACCGTTCCCGATTCGGGAGGTTTCAAAACCGTGATCAGTTCGGTTTCCTGGTCGCCCGAGGCGAGCTTGGCCGAGATCGCCGAAGTCTTCCATCAGCCCGGTTTTCGCCTATTCAACGAGATCGAAGGCTGGCTGAACGACCGTCCGCTGACCGACAATCAGCGGGGCAAATCACTGATTGCCCAGGCACGCATGCTGAACTACGAATCCGAACCACGTCGGGCTTATGACGTCCTTTTAAAAGCCCGCACCTTCGCCGAATCCCAGCCGAATTTGGCCTTCCGGATCCTCTACAGTATTATCTATTACCAGGGGGTGACCGCCTTAAGATTTGGCGAAACGGAAAATTGCATCATCTGTCGTGGTGAAAGCTCGTGCATCGTGCCAATTTCTCCGGCGGCACAACACACGAATCCCGAGGGTTCACGGCGGGCGATCGTCCATTTTACGGAATATTTGGAGCGATTTCCGGAGGATGAAGAGGTTCAGTGGCTGCTGAATCTGGCATGCATGACGTTGGGCGAACACCCTGGGCAAGTCGACGAAAAACACCGAATTTCCCTCGAACACTTTGCCCGGAATGAATTCGATATGGGCCGTTTTCGGGATGTCGGAGCGATGGTCGGATTGAACCACTTCAATCAGTCTGGAGGGGCGATCATGGAGGATTTTGATCAGGATGGCCGGCTTGACGTGGTGGTCACCGCGATTGACCCTGCCGTGCCGATGACCTATTTTCGCAATCAAGGCGAAGGAACGTTTGCAGACTTATCAGAGGTTGCGAGGGTGACGGGACAACTGGGGGGCCTGAATTGTTTGCAGGCCGATTACAATCACGATGGATTCGTCGACATTCTCGTGATCCGGGGGGCTTGGTTCTCGCCAGAAACCTCGATCCGGCCATCACTCTTGCAGAATCAAGGGGATGGAACCTTTCAAGAAGTGACCGTCGAGGCGCGATTGTCAACTCCTATGAATTCGATCGCCGCCGCCTGGGGGGATTACGACAATGATGGCGGGCTTGATCTGTTGATTTGTGGTGAGCGTCAATCCAGCCGTCTTTACCGGAATTTACTGAACGGTCAATTCGAGGAAGTCGGAATCTCTGCCGGGGCGGTTCGCCGCAATGAGACGGACTGTAAGGGGGCTGCGTGGCTGGACTACGACAACGATGGGTTTCAGGATCTGTATCTGAACTTTTTCCGTCGCGAGACCGGGGGCCGACTCTTGCATAATCTCGGCAATGGCCGGTTTGAGGAAGTGACCGAGTCGCTCGGTATTCGCGGCCCGTCGATGGGGTTTTCCTGCTGGGCTTGGGATTACAACAACGATGGCTGGCTGGATTTGTTTGCATCCAGCTCCGACTGGACAATCAAAGACATGATCCGTGGTATGACGGGCAAGCCGCATCGTGTCGATGCCAGCCGGCTGTTCCAGAATCATCAGGGACAGAGATTTCACGATGTGGCTCGTGAAGCCGGACTGGGGCAGCCGATGTCGCAGATGGGGAGCAATTTTGGCGATTTTGATAACGATGGATTCCTCGATATTTATCTGGGGACAGGTGGGCCAGAACTGGAAACGCTGGTTCCCAATCGACTCTTTAAAAATGTTTCGGGCGCCCGTTTTTCGGATGTGACCGCGTCGTCTCGCACGGGAAATTTGCAGAAAGGGCATGGCGTGGCCTGCGGCGACTGGGATCGGAACGGCCAGGTCGATATTTTCATCCAAATGGGAGGCCCCACCAATGGCGACCGCTATCACAACATTCTGTTCCAAAATCCGGGACACCCGGAACATCACTGGTTGACACTGAAATTGATCGGCTCCCGCTCGAACCGATCGGCGATCGGCACCCGAATCAAAATCCTCACCGCAGGTGCTGCGTCCCAGACCATCCACCGCCACATTTCAACGGGAAGCAGCTTTGGCGCGAACCCGCTCGAGCAAACCATTGGGTTGGGGGAAGGAAATCAGATCCCGGAAATGCAGGTTCTTTGGCCTGCGAGCGGCTTGATTCAGACCTTTCATGATTTGCCGGTCGATCGAATCCTCGTGGTGATCGAGGGAAATCCGGATTTTCAGGCCGTCGAGTCAGCAACGATTTCACTGCCAACATCGTCACTGCCAACATCGAATTGAGTTCGCCTGCTTCGCCGGAGCGGACAGAGGGACTTTCGATTGCTACTGCCGGGATTTTGGCCGACTTCGGCAGAGTTTTCGGCACAGAGCCCCCAGCACCAAGCCGATCGCATCGAATTTGGTGACTTTCGGTCGAGTTTCCCAGACTCGATACCCAACGGACTCGATCCGTTTCAGAATACACAAGCCTCCCCGTGCGAACAGATCGATATCGATCTGTATTCGACCGGGGAGTTTCTCGATCAACGGTAAGCCCTGAATCAGGAACTGACGTGCGCGATCGACTTCAAACTTCATCAATTCCAGAAAGGGTGGATTGATTCGTTGTGCATCAAAGTCTTCACGCCGATACCCGAATCGTTCGTAATCTTCCCTAGGGAGATATATTCGGCCAATCTTGAAGTCACGTGCCACATCCTGCCAAAAATTCGCTAATTGTAAACCTGTGCAAATCGAGTCTGACCAAGCGACGTTTTGATCGGATCGTTCGCGGCACAGAGAAAGGACCAATCGACCCACGGGGTCGGCGCTGCGGCGACAATAGTCCCGCAGTTGCTCGAATGTCTGGTACTCGCAAATCGTTTGATCCTGTTCAAACGCCGAGATCAGATCGAGAAACGGTGCTTTCGGGATCGAAAATTGATCGATGGTCGGCTTCAGGGCGATGAAAACCGGGTGACGAAGCTGGCCCGCGTAGCAGGCCTCCAGTTCACTTCGCCACCAGCTTAACAGTTCAAGTGACCGACCCTTGTCTCCCACTTCGTCACCAAGGTCATCGGCCCAGCGACAGTACGCATAAACGTGATAAAAGTGCGAATGAAGCTCTTTGGGAAGCAACCAGGAGACCACTGGGAAATTTTCGTAATGGGCAGTGGCCAGCTTACGACAATACTCTTCAGCGGAACGCTGATCGATTGGGGACAACGACGACAGGCTCTCGGGGCCGTATTTCTCCAGATCCTGTGCAAACACCAATTGGCACCTTGTCTCGATGAAACTTGTCTCGATGAAAAATGAGATCCACGACGTACTGTAAGAAGTTTGACCTGAATCTGTCGAATGAACTCAGCACTGAAAGTCACCACAGCCGAACTCAGCTCGACTTTTGTGATGTTTTCTGTTTCTGGTTCATCTTGTCCTGATTTGCGATTTCGGCTATTTGTGCCGTCACCACAGGTTTTTCGGTAATTTCAGAGACGAATCACCTGAGGATCCTTTCGCAGATTCCAATCAAAACGTCCTTTTCCCGTGCTCGGAAATCGGTGCAGAGTTTTTACTCGTGCCCGTGAGAACAGATCGCATGATCAAGCACCCTTGCGGTAGTCAACTCCAATTCGCCCAGCGACTCCAAGGCATTGTTGCCGGTTGGCGGTTGTGCGCGTCGAGCACTCGCATCGGGGGGGGGTGTTGTGATTGCCGCCCCTCCTCTCACCAAGATCAGCAAAAGAGGTTCTTCGTGAGTCGATTGTGGAGCGAGGCGTTTTCCGGCTGTGGCACTCAGTCTTCGTTTTCTTACCGCGTGGGATTGCTGGCACTACTGCTGCTCTTCAGTGGTGTTCACCCAGAGCTGGTTTCTTCGACGCTTGCCCAGTCATCCAAGTCGACAGGATCGAGCCGAGATGATTCCGATTTGGGCGACTTGAGCCGAGCGAATCGGGCGACGAATAAATCGGCCACGCCCGCAAGTTCCCGCAAAATTCGACAGATCTCGGATCTTGAGCAAGCGGATGAAAAACCAGATTCGCCGTTTCATCTCGACGACGCTGTCGTAGATGTGGTGATTGAGGGAAATTCGACGATCCCCAACCCCGAGATTGCAAAACATATCAAGACTCGTCCTGGTCGCCCGGTGACACAGAAGCAAATTAAAGACGATGTCGATGCCCTGGTGCGTACTCGTTGGTTTGCGAGCGTCGAGCCGACATTGCGCCGCACTGACGAAGGTGTGGTGCTAGTCTTTCGCGTGCTCGAACGTCCGATCGTTCGGCGCGTCGAATATAAAGGATTGAAAAAGGTCAAACAAAAAGTGTTTGATTCGATGACACAGCTCAAGCCCGGAAGCCCCTTCGATGTCAGTTCGAATCGCGAGTGTGCCCGCCGGATAGAAGAGTACTACCGAGACAAAGGCTTCGCATTTGCCACGGTGACGCTGGAAAAGGGAGATGATCGGGACGATCGGGAAGTCGTCTTCTTGATTAGTGAAGGCCCCAAAGTTCATGTCTCATCAGTACAGTTTGACGGAAACCGTGAATTTTACGATGGAATTCTGAAAACCAAGACCCGAACCAAGACGCGGATTCTCTGGTTATTTGGTGGAAAATATGATCCCTCATCCGTCAAAGATGACATCGAAGGTGTCAAGCAGTATTACCACAGCCTGGGTTACTTTGATGTCGACATCAAACATCGATTGGAATTTTCTGAAGACAAGTCCAAGCTGGAAATTCATTATGATGTCGACGAGGGAATTCGTTACAAGATTCGTCACATAGAAGTCGCCGGGAATAAGATTCTTTCCGAAGACCAAGTTCGTGAAATGATGAAGGTTTCCGAAGGGGTGGCCTACAATTCCCGCGACATCAATAAAGATGTTGACACCATCAAGACCAAGTACGGCGAACAAGGACGACTTTTTTGTCGAGTCGATGCGGTACCGCGGTGGACTGAAGACGAAGGAATCGTCGACATTGTCTACAAAATCGAGGAAGACAAGGTTTATCGGATTCGCAACATGAACGTTCATATTTTGGGCGATCACCCCCATACGCGCACAAACCTTGTTCGTAACGCATCGCCAATGCATCCCGGCGAGCTCGCCGATCCCAAGAAAATTTATGCTATGAAGCGCCGACTCGAAGGCTCGCAATACTTCGAAACGGGGGCCGAAGGGGGGGTGCGGATTGAAACAAATATCGTCAAAAACGAAAATTGGATCGATCAGCACACCCTCGAAAACACCGTTCGCAGTCAATCCGCAGACTCGAGTGAAAAGCCCGCGAATACCAAGCCCGCAAACACTAAGCCCAGTACAGCGCCGAAGCACAGCACAGCGCCGAAAGAACCCGCCACGCGAACCTCCACCGCACCGCTCCCCCCATCCGCCAGCCTCTATGACGCACCGGGTCGGGTGGGGACGGACGAGTCGCGTGAAGAGAGTCGCGATCCGTTCATTGCGGTGGCCTCTCATTTTGTACAGGCGACTCAACCCGTTGCGATGACTTCAGTGGTATCGAAGCCCGTGATCGATGATGGGCTGTCCCCGATCACGCCAATTTTCCGGGGGCAAAGTCGTGATCCTCTGCAACCACCTGCCAATTTCGGTTCTGACGTAAGCCCGCAGGGTGACCCCTTCGGCCGTGCGATTCGGAACCCTGAACCTGACGACTGGACAAATACCCCCGAATTTGTCGATATCGACACCTATTTGTCCGAGGCTCGCACGGGGCGTCTGATGTTCGGCGTTGGAGTCAACAGCGACGCCGGGGTCGTGGGGAACATCGTTCTCAGCGAGCAGAACTTTGATATTCTGAGACCTCCGACAAGCTGGTCTGACATTGCCAATGGAACCGCCTTTCGAGGGGGTGGGCAGAAATTCAAGATCGAAGCAATGCCGGGAACTCAGGTCAGCCGCTATTTGGTTGATTGGCAAGACCCCTACTTTATGGATTCCAACTTTAATTTGGGGGTGAGCGGATTTTATTTCACTCGCTACTACCGTAACTGGTATGAAAATCGGTTTGGCGGACGAGTTCGGCTGGGACGTCAACTCACCAAACAGTGGTCCGCAGCGATGGCGCTTCGCTTAGAAAATGTTGATGTCTACAATCCCTCCGTCCCGACACCACAATTGCTGGCCGAGTCCGTCGGTAATAATCTGCTCTCCACCTTACGTGGTTCGGTCATGCACGATACGCGAGACGCGGCATTTGGTTCGTCATCAGGACACTATTTCGAATTAGGCTATGAGCAGGCGTTTGGACAATACAACTTCCCACGACTGGAAGTCGAAGGCCGGCAGTACTTCACCACCTATCAGCGTGTCGACGGACAAGGGAAACACACCTTGATGCTTCGCGGACAAGCGAGCTGGTCTGGAAATGACACCCCCATCTTCGAACGATTTTTTGCTGGGGGTTTTCAGACCTTTCGTGGTTTTGCGTTCCGTGGCGTGAGCCCCACCCAGGGTGAGGTTTACACGGGGGGTAATTTCATGGTCCTCGGTGGTGCCGAATACATGTTACCCGTCACCGCCAACGAAATGGTGAAAGTGGTGGGCTTCACAGACTTTGGTACAATCAACGATCAGGTTTCGCTCAGCAATTTCCGCTTGTCGGTCGGGGGTGGTTTACGGATCACCGTCCCTGCCATGGGGCCCGTACCCATTGCCCTCGATCTCGCCGTTCCCCTCATGAAAGACGCGACCGATATTCAGCAAGTGTTTGCGTTCTATATCGGTGTGAATCGGTAAACGATTCGCTTTTCAGACCATTCCATGGTGAGTCGCACGTTCGCCAGCGGAAAAGCTTCATTCCGTCGGTACGGGAACCGATTCAAATCAGGCAGATGGCAACATCCGTTCGGACGATTTGTGCTTGAGGTGTTCTTCGTCTCGGCCGTGGGCATAAACGGCAGTCCACTCGGCCAATCTTCTGCCCAGTTTTCGGCAAGCGGCCTGTGTTTCGTCATCGCGTGGTTCTTTGGCCGCAATCGCACCGTAATGCAGGGTCAATTCCCGGCTGACGTAATCCGTCACACCGAATACCAGAAAACCAAAATTCATCAAAACGGTCAGCAAACTTTGGCAGGCAATTTCCGATCCCCCACCCCAAGCTCCTGAAGAACTGAACGCACAGGCAATTTTGCCGTCAACCTTGGCCCACTGCGGCATCATGGTCTCGTCCCAAAATTTCTTCATTTTCCAGCTGAGCAATCCCATATTTGTCGGACTCCCCGCCGCGAGTCCGTCGCACCAGATCACATCGTCAGCCGTCGCTTCATCGACCGATTTCAACCGAACTTCGGTCCCCGAAATCGTATTGGCCCCCTCGGCCACGAGAGCCGCCATTCGTGCTGTGTGCCCAGAATGCGAGTCGAATAAAACAAGGATTTTGTTCATGGAAATGTCCTGGGTCGAAGAGGATTTTGTCAGGGAATGATTTTGTCACGAATTCAAACGTCATAACGGCAGCGGCAAGCTGCTGCCAGTCTAAGCGGTCGCGATTCCTCAAAAACCGGACCTGCAGATTGCAAATCCCTGCACCATTCACGGGAATGTCACGGAATGCAACCCGATTGTTTCCGGCGATGGATCTGGGAAATATGAATGAATGCGACTGTGTCGACATCGGGGAATCACGATCTTCTGCCAGTCTCGCCTCGAAAATGTTTGACGGGAACTCAGACTCAACGGGATTGTCGCATCTGTAGACCGAACGGGTTCACGCTGGCGTCTGATCCGCAGCTGGGACTAGGCCAAAATTTCCTGGACCACGCGGCCTGCGACATCGGTCAGCCGAAAGTCTCGTCCGGCATTGCGATAGGTCAGTTGTTCATGATCCAGCCCCAATTGGTGCAAAATGGTCGCGTGCAGGTCGTGCATGTGGACTTTACCGCGAATCGCCTGATGACCGAATTCATCGGTTTCGCCATACGCGAATCCCGGGCGGACTCCGCCACCCGCCAACCACACCGTGAAGCCTGCGGGATTGTGATCGCGTCCGGTGCCAGCCTTTTCCGCGTAAGGAGTTCGTCCAAATTCGCCCCCCCACCAGACCAGCGTATCTTCGAGCAGACCTCGGCGTTTCAAATCCGCCAGTAACCCCGCCACAGGACGGTCCGTTGCCCGCGCGTGGTCAGCATGTTTAGGAAGATTGGAATGCTGGTCCCAGGCAGGGTTGGCACTGTTGTCCCCGTACGTCACCTGGATGTAACGAACCCCCGCTTCGCACAGTCGTCTGGCCATCAGGCATTGTTGGCCAAAATTATCGGTTGGCGACTCGCCGATCCCGTACAGGGCGTGGGTTTCTGCAGTTTCTTGTGTCAGATCAAGAACATCCGGTGCAGCAGTCTGTATTCGCCAAGCGAGGTGATAACTGTCGGCAACCGCATTCCATTCTTCGTCTGCCGGTCGCCCAGCTTTTTGTATCGCATTCAATCTCGACACGAAATCCAGATCAGCTCGACGCTCGTCTCGCGTAGCGGGATCGGTCACCAAGTTGCGGAACCGGGCTTCGCGGGAACTTTGTCCTGCGCGACCGAGCACCGTTCCTTGGTGCATGGCCGGCAGGAATGCAGCACCTGTGTTTCGAGCGCCGCCATTCCCGCTGGAGGCACCAATCGAGACAAATCCTGGAAGATTTTCGTTTTCACTTCCCAGTCCGTAATGAATCCAGGCCCCCATCGAGGGGCGAATAAAGGTGGTGGCACCACAGTGCAGGAACAGAGTTGCCGGCCCATGGGCCACACCTTCCGTCTGCATCCCCTGCAGAAAACAGAGGTCATCGACGTGCCTCGCCACCTGCGGGAAGAGTTCTGAGACCGCACGCCCGGACTCCCCGTAACGCTGAAACTTCCAGGGCGACCTCATCACACGCTGCGTCGTCGCCAGCGTCCCGCTGTTGGCAAAGCTGCGAGCATCATGAAATGGCAACATTTCCCCATCTCGTTCGGCGAGCAGCGGTTTCTCATCGAAGCTGTCTACCTGACTCACTCCCCCCTGCATAAACAGGAAAATCACTCGCTTCGCCCGTGGCGGGTGATGCAGCCGACGGGGGTTGGCCGAGGCGAGTCCAGCGAGTGCCAACGAACCAAAGCCGCAGGCTCCGAATCTCAATAGATCACGCCTTGTCCCCCGAATCGCTGTTACCGGTAATGTTTCAGTCATCAAAGGCTTCCCATTTCGTTCAGTCGTGCAGACTTTTATGCGGTCAGGGGACGTAACGGAATTCAAGAGAACAGATCAGTCCCCGCGTTACGCGTCCCCATCGCGTCCGCAGCGGTTGGTTCGAGTCACCCACAGCAGTCTTGAGCAGCGTCGCTTCCTCCGCTGAGGGGGCTCGCCCCAGCAGCCCCCGCACTAACCAGTGGATCCGAGCCTCATCGTCCTGCAGTTGTTCGTTTTCGAGCAGACGTTCAGCGATGCGGAGACTTTGTGAATGGATCGAGGGATGATTCAACAGAAACAAACCTTGTGGAGCGACCGTACTGACATGGCGAATTCCGGTCACCACGCTGGGATCTGCACCATCAAATACGGCAAGGATCTCGGGAATCGCATTGCGGAAGGCGGGGAGATAAACCGTTCGAATCGGCAGCTCAATCGGTTCCCCATAGTCATTTTCTTGAGCAGATGAAAAGGTTGGTCCCCCGGCAAACGGGATGAGTGTCCCGCTGACCATTAACGCCGCGTCGCGAAGTCCCTCTGCAGTCAGTCGCCGTTGTGGACGCCAGCTCCAGTACCGATATTCCGGATCTGGGGATTGCTGCAAACCGGGTTTTGAGGAAAGCTGATAGGCTCGTGATAAGACGATTCGTTTCACGAGCCGTTTCGTCGACCAACCTTCTTCAATCCATTGTCGTGAGAGCCAGTCGAGCAGTTCAGGATGCGTTGGTGGCTCACCGGTTACGCCGAAATTATCCGGAGTTCGAACAAGTCCTGCACCGAACAGCCATTGCCAGACCCGATTGACATAAACGCGGGGGACCAGCGGTTGATCCCTGGACGTTAGCCACAACGCCAGTTCCCGTCGACCGCTGCTCCCCGCCGGAATCGGTGTTGATTCGTCGCGCGAGGCGACCTGCAGAAAACCGCGAGGGACCATTGGCCCCTGGTTGCTGACCAGCCCCCGCAGATGAATATACGTATCAGCCGGTTCCGAGGCCTCAATGACCGAAAGGACCATTGGCCTGACAGGCCCCGCTTGCCGGAGTTGTTTGAGCTCGGTTTCGAGTTCGCGGACCTTGTCTTCCAGACGCGACCGCGAATCGTCGGGGGGTTGGCTGGCTGCCGACTGCGGATTGGCAGCGTTTTTTTTGCTGGCGATCAGATCGTCTTCGCTCAGGAACTGGACCGCGTCTGCAATCACATGCCCGTCGGTCCCTTCATTGGTCACGAGGACGAAGAACTCGGCATTCTGCTCGCAACGAAATGTCCCCAGCGACACAAAGTGCCCATCGAGCTGCGGTGACAGTGTTTCGTTCACCGTCACCTTCTTGGTTCCGTCCGCATCGGTAATTTGAATCGGCACATTCGTGGCCCGGTTTGCACCGGCAGTGTACGCAAACCGAACTTCGTAACGCCCCGGAAACAATTGAGGCTGAAACCTCAGCGATTTGGTCCCTCGTCCGGTATGTTCGTCGTGCTGATAGCCCGCTCCGACATAGGTTTTGGTTGATTGGGAAGACTTCCATTCACCGATCGGCTGGGCATCCTGATCATCGATCACAGATCCGAGCAAACGGTCAACGGCGATGATTCCCGGTTGATTCGACGGCGAGTTTTTGGCGAGCTGGCTGAGTTCCTCCTTTTGTTTTGCGAACTGTGAGGTCAGCGCGGCAACTCGAGCTTCATGAGCCACATGGACCGCTTCGTCATCGAGACTTAAAGGGAGTGGCCGCAACTTCCAGGTCGAGACATTGGCATGCGTCAACATGGGGGCACTTTTGAGAATCCCGGCCATCGCATAATAGTCCCGCGTCGGGATCGGATCAAATTTATGATCGTGACAGCGTGCACACGTGATGGTCTGTGCGAGCAGCCCTTTGCCGATGACATCCAGTTGTTCGTCGACGACATCCATCTCGAGAGTTCGTTTATCTTGTTCTTCGAGATTGTGGTTGCCGAGTGCGAGGTAGGTGGTGGCGACCAGTCGTCGCTGTTGTTCTGCCAATGTCCCCACTGGCATCAGGTCACCCGCAATTTGTTCGCGGAGGAATTCGTCATAGGGCCGGTCGACATCATACGAATCAATCACATAGTCTCGATAGCGCCAAGCCTCTTTCATGATCAAGCCGCGAAGCGTCACCGATTCGGCGTATCGGGCCACATCCAGCCAATGCCGGCCCCAGTGTTCGGCGAATGCTTTTGAAGCGAGCAGCCGGTCGACCAGTTCCCCGTACCGAACGTCACTCGGTTCCCGGCAAAAGTCGTCAATTTCGACCGGAGTCGGGGGTAAACCGCATAAGTCAAAATAAAGTCGTCGCACTAATTCTTCGGGCAAGGCCTCCGCAGCGGGGGTGAGTCCAGCGGATTGCATCTTGTCGAACAAAAATCGGTCAATCTCGGATCGCCCCCAGGTCGGGTCGCCCATTGGGACAGCATCAACACGAAGAGGGCGGTAAGACCAGTGCAAGCGCCCCGCTTCAATATCCAGCCCCTTGCGGATAGCGCGTCCCTCACCCGTTCGTGGATCGAACGCACCGGACTGAACCCATTTCTCCAGAATCCGGATGGAGACATCGGCGAGTTTGCCGTCCGGGGGCATCTGAAGGCTGTGATCGTCGTAACGAATCGTCTGGATCAGCAAACTCGCATCGGGATCACCAGGGACAATCGCCGGACCACTCTCGCCACCAACGGCCCAACCATTGCGGGAGTCCAGCCGTAAGCCCCCCTTGAATTTGGCTCCGTTACCATGACAAGAAAGGCAGTGAGCCTGCAGCAGCGGCCGGACTTCACGTTCGAAGAATTCCACCTTGAGTGCGTGATCGGATTCATCAGCCCAGGCCGCCAGCGGAACCGTCAGGCATACCAGCCAGAATCTACAGAAGCGCAGCATGTTGGCTCCGATGTTCATCTCTTTACGCCAAGCCTCAATCGTGTAAATTCAATAAGATAATCCGATCTTCGGGATGGAAGCAAGCCCGTATCGGCCCCGATTGTCCAAATTGCTTGCCCACCCCTGCTGAACTCGGCTCTATCCATTCTGTTGTTTTGACCGAGTTGCGTTGTGGACCCATTTGGCGGCCTTAAAACTGTATCAGATGCGTTGTGTTGGCAGGGTGCGATGAGACGGCTCCGTCGTCGCTCCCCCCCCTAAACGGATTCAATCACGCGTTGACCTGTTCGACAGCCGTGCGTCCTTTATCGAGTCGTTCGAACTTCCTGGTCGTGCGTGGCAGTGAGGGATACCGCCTCAGATCAACGGCTGGCGGGACACGTACGGTGAGCCCGTAGGTCTTGCCTGCATTGCGGTCTTCATAACGTCATGACGGGGACATACAAATAACTTTCGTATCACGGGACAGCGGTATTTGAGCGTATCACTTGCTGGGAGATGTCCGAAGTAAGAAATCCACCAGCAAGTGAAATTTGCACCCAAACCATTCGACGACTTTTGTAACTTATGCCTCATCGTCACAGTATTCCGTGTGTCCGCCAGCGGGCTTCTTTTCCTTCGCACTCCAGGATCGACCGCGTTCATGGCTCGCGCGATGTTTTTACCGGTGGCACGAATTTCCCATAATGTCTAGTCGACTTTCTTGAAGACAGTGACCGCAATTCTGGGAATGACGGACTCAAACGATCCGGCTTGGGATGCGATGGTCCCCCCCGAGTTTCTCTGGTTCCATCCGCCATAGTGATGAGCGTCGCTATTAAAGACTTCTCTCCAATGGCCATTCGGAAGGTGTGGGTGCGAAACCACATAACCCGGATCATCATATGGCTGATTGTTGAGACTGCCGATCACGAGGTACTGGTCGTTCTGGTCCCATCGACGAAAGGCCAGCACGCGATTTGCATCGTGGACATCAAGTATCTCGATATTGCGACTACGGAGACCCGGCGAATTGAGCCGCAAACGTATCATGTCTTGATACGCTCGAAACAATGACTTGCCATCCCCTTTCCGCAGTCCCTGCAGGTCCTCGCGATTTTCGAGTACCTTACCGTAAAGGAAATCCTTTGCCGCTCCAACTTCCTCTCCAAACAGAAACATCGGCGTTCCTGCGGAAAAGAGTGTCATTCCCAATGCAAATCGGCAGCGTGATTCCGCGTATCGACGCGTGTCGCCGACGAGCGGCTTGAGGTTGGCTGCGATCACGATCGTCCGATGCGTAAGCTTCCCATTCCCCGCCTCATCGTGCGACTCATTGTACACGACGTGATTGTGACCGGTGGCTCCGAGAATTTTCGAAAAACAGGTCATGGCCAGCGCACAGTCGTTGTCCAAGCTAGCGGTCTTGATCAACTTCGCATAATTATTCCCTTTATCGGTATCGCCGATCAGGTGATGGTAGAAGTCGGCGTACCAGGTCTGGTCGAATCCCAACCCACCCAAGTTCGGTTCGACAGTCACCATGTCACAATTCGAATGGTCCTCCGCCATCAGCATGATTTCGGGTTTGACCAGTTTAAGCGTCCGTGTCAATTCGCGAAGGAGCTTCTGGCCAAAAGCATTGGCGTTTGGCACCGGTTGGCCGTTGGCGTGCAGGGCATTGTAGGCATGAATGGAATTGTAGGCATGAATGGAAGTCGTCTGATCCACGCGGAATCCGTCGACATGGAACTCGATGGCCAGCGCGACCGCACTGCTGACAAACATCTTGCGGACCATTTCTTCGTGGTATCTCGGCGCCCATGCCGTGGAAAGGTTGTCAAGATAACCTCCCGTCCCGATCCGTTCCGGTTGACCTGCCTGCTCGACGGACCGATTGAAATCTCCATAGTCGTCAGGCTGCCCTTCGTACCAGTAATAAATATTCTTTTGATGGGAGTTGGTGTCATACATCCATTCCGCGCGGTCTGCGCTATGGTTGTAATGGTTGTAAACCACATCCAGGATCACGGCGAACCCCCGCTTGTGACATTCCCGGACGAACCACTTATAATTATCGCGGCCTCCCCCGCTGTACTCGATCGCGAAGTAGTGCGATGTGGCATACCCCCAACCGGCTCCCCCGCCGCCGTACTCGGACATCGGCAGCAGCTCGACCGCATTGATCCCCAGATCCACCAGCTGGTCGAGGAGAGCCATGGCATCTTCGAGTGTTCCAGGCTGGTCTTGTGGCTTCCCAAAGCCAAGGGCACCGACGTGCAATTCGTAGATCACCAGATCCTCGATTCGCTGGGGGACCGGACGCTGGGGCTGGTAGGCCGGATCATTCCAAAACTCGTCCTGACCTAGCCATTGCTGTTCCGGCCAGAGGGGCTCATCGAGATCCTTCACGATGAGGTCCGGATCGACGACAACCGAGCAACTCACCGAACCATCCAGATTCAGCGTCCGACCGCGGTATTCAACGTGGGGCCGGTCCGCCCCATAGCCAATTTGGCATCGCGAATACAGGTCGGTCCGGTAAGCAACCGATCCATCGTCCTTGGTAACGCGAAACATGAACGGGCTGTGGTCGAACTGTTTGAAGCGACTCAATCTGGGATCATCAGCATCGGTGTACCAGACATCGCCCGCATGTTTCGTCATCGGGAATGGCCCCCACGTGGGATGAACTCCGCTGTGGTCGTCGGCAATGTAACCCCCACAGATTTGCTGCCGCGGCAGGGACAACGTGGCGCGTCCCCCGGGGCCGGGAGTGAGGTTGGTCGCCGGCTGGAAGTCCGGATCACTCTCGTCCCAGAGGGTGGCCATGACAACTTCAACGCTCTTTGCATTCGGTGCCCAGACGGCGAACCGGATGCCGGGTTCCTGATGACCGGGTCGCTCAAATTTCTGGGCTCCCAGCCAGCGGGATTGGTTGAGGTGGTAACGCACCTCCTGACCGTCAGGACCGCTCGGCTGCAGTCGAAACGCCCGGCGACGGTCTTTCGAAAGGTGATCATGAACCTCCGTCGCGATACCCCAAATGTCATCGCCAGCCGGCCCGTTCAGCAGGACGCCCCAATAATACTGGCCATCGGGTCCGGACCGGGCGGGGTCAAGCGAAATCGTCGCCGAATAGCTCGGGCAGCCATCTTCGCCACGGACAGACTTCATGGGAACTTGTGACCACTGCTCAGAATATCGGCCATCCCCGTTCCAACTGCCACACAGGCGGACATTGGAAAACAGTTCTGGTTTGATGCCAGTCAGATAGATGAAGGTGACGGGAACAGTTGGCATGCCATTTTCTCCAAAATCGATCAATCACAAGATATCGGCGATCAAGCCCAAATGAGCTTCAGTCCCGAGAAGATTCCGAGAGGACCGGTATCAATCGCTCACGCATGGCGTCACGCATACCGACCTCCGTTACGAAGAGAGCATTTCGATGATCTGATGGGCAAAGATGCCAGCATGGTCGCCGGTACGCCCCGTCACAAGATCCCCATCCACGACGACATCCTGATCAACGAACACGGCCCCCATATTCAACACGTCACCATGAAGATTATTGTGGGCGGTAACACGGCGACCCCGGACGAGTTCCGGGATCGGAGCCATCAACCACATGCCGTGACAGATGATCCCCTTCAGAATCCGCCGCTCGGCAAAAACCCGCTTCATGAACTCGCAAGCCGGTGGAAGTTTTTCCAGGTCTTCCGTGTACCGCAACCGGTCCGCCACAATCCCCGAGGGGACGATAATGGCATCGAACGTACGAAGCTGCTCGTCGGTCAGACCTTCGAAACTCTCTGTGCACTCAAAGGGAGCGTGGTACTCGTGCCCCTTGAACGTGATCGACGGCTGATTCCAAAGGCGGGTGAGGAAATGGAGTTCCGCCCCTTCTTCCGGGAATCGGTAATGGTAGTACCAGATTTCGTGCTCGTAGAAATCGCTCTCAATTAAAACGCCGATTTTCTTGCCGGCCAATTTCATGCTTGGACTCTCCTGTTCTACAAAGGTCGCTCGGCGAAAATCGCCTCGCATCCGCTCCGATGTCATCATCCTCACGATCCTGTTTCAAACTTCTTCATTCGTCACATCAGGTCCCAAGTGCTTCCAGAATCTGCTGTCGAAGATGAGGTTCCAGAGCATCATCAGCGATATTGCGCTGGGTTCTGCCAGAAAAGTCTTCGATGTCGCTTCGAGCGCCATGAGCGACAAACCAACGGATTTGCGCAAGGTAGCCATCGAACCGATCCGGGGCGGCGGTTGTCGCCCGTAAGACCGTATCGTGAAGTGCAGTCAAGCCGTTGACGGCAGGCTGTTCATTTAACACTTCTTTTAAGCGTTCTGCGGTCATGTGCCGCCCCATCATGTCCAGAATCTCAAGATGGTTAAAGACCGCTGCCCGAATCATTGCGTTGACAGCCATCGGATGACGTTCGGCGACCGTCGGATCAGCCCCTTTTTCAAGCAAGTACGCCACGACTTGTTTTCGCAGGCTTGCCACATTCGGATTGGGTGGACTTCCATTGTTCCCCGTGACGGCAACAATCAGCGGTGACTGCTGCAGTTGCCCCCCAAGCCGGTTGATGTCGACGTGGTGTGTGGAAACCAAGTCGCGGATGTCGCGGAGTGTCGCGTTCATGGCGTCCTCCTGTGTCGCTGCCGCCGCCAGTCCGCAGTCGATCAGATTGATCAGACGATCGCTGACTTCCTGTGCGGCAATCTGGTCGGGATGTGTTATCGGCGTAATTCGTTGCAGAAGTTTCTGGAAATAGGCGGCCTTCTCCTTGGGCGGACTATCGTGTGGGGCAATGAGGTCCATCAAACGTTTGTTTTGAAATTGGCCTGCCAGCTCCATTGCCGCCATCCCACGAACCGTGGTCGCAGCAGTGTTCGCACCGCGTTCCAAGGCGAATTGTGTCAGATCGAAATGACCATAAAAGACCGCTTGAAGTAGTAGTGTGTGGCCATTCAGTTCCCAGATCCGTTCGATTTGGGCAGGCTGTATTTTTAGGAGGGCAGTCGTCGTTTCAACGCTGCCAGATTGGCCTGCGAAATGAATCGCCAAGGCTGCTGATCGCGCATGGGGCATTTCGAAATCTGCCCGACGCAATGGCGCAGAGAGAAGCAGTTTCACGACTCCCGACTGCCCACGAACGGCTGCGGCAAGAAGTGGCGTCCAACCTGCCTCGTCGTATTGGTTTGGGTTTCCTCCCGAATTTAACCATTCATGAATGAACGCTTCATCTCCACGACGTGCCGCGAAGACGGCCTGATCCACACTCGGCACTTGCAGCCAGGGCAGGGTGCGAATCGTGGGGACAACCGGCGCTGGGAGCGGAGAGTCCTCATCACAGTATCCTTCGATCAGTTCGATGACGTTTCCGCTCGGATCGATGATCCAGACGCTTTGGGAATCAGGAATCAGACCGGGACGCATCGCCTGACTGATCCGTGCTTCATTCCCCATTCCCGCGAGTTGGTGTTCGATGTCATCGATGAGAAACGTGAGTTTGCGAACCCCGGTAAACAATGGTCCCGCTCCCGCACCACCCGGATAGGGAGAAGTGACTTGCGAGGGTGATTCCAGACATCGCGGCCGTTGTTCAAATGCGGGAAAAATCTGCAGATAGGCATTTCTGGCTTTCAAGACAACAACCTGATTTGGTCCCGGTAGATAAACCCTGGCCCGTCGAAATCCAAAGTGCTTCGTGTAAAATGCCTCCGTCACTGATGGCTGATCGCAGACGAGAGAGATCATCGAGTTCCGCAAGGAACAGTTCGCGTTTTCTTCTGGCATGTCTGCCCCCTCTGTATTCACCGTGCAACTACGGCCTAACGACCGACATCGTAGATTGGTGCGACCTTATCGAAGGTCTCGACGTTTTTCACGCAAATCTGAACGCGACCGTCGTCGGGTATCCGCTCGAATTCAAACCGCTGTCGAGTCAAGGTTGCCTCGTACTTACTTCGAGCCGCACCCACCGGCCACGAACGTGCCTCCCAGCGGACGATGACAATCGCCTCCGCGCGGTTCTCGTCAATGCGGATATGGCACGATTCCAGCTCATGCGTTTCGTCGAAATAAACGTTGAGCACACCCGCATACCATTTCCGAAAGGCGGCTCGCCCCACGATAGGCTCCGGTTGATTCGGATAACTCATCCGCACATCGTCTGAAAGCATTGTCTCGAAGTCCTCGACCGGACGATGTTCATTTGTGCTCGAATACCATGTGAGAATGACATTTCGCACCATGGCTTCGGTTAAGTCGTTCTTGATCATTTTTGCAACTTCCCGTGAGAACGTCAGGACTCCCTCATACGCCGTCGCGTCGCCTTACCACCCGTATCGCGTGAGTCCGCGTTCCAAAACTTCAACTAGTAATCGTCCACACTCGATGGAATCGCCTGTCGAGCGTGCCGTAATGAATGGATAATCTACCAGAGCCGAAGTCTCGTGCCCCACGTTCCCAATAAACGCTCCGTCCGGAGCCACGGCGTCGCGGAGGATGTACTCCAGAGGATAGAACGGGGGGCCGAAGTTGACGCCCTCCACTTGTTTCTGACCCTGAAAACCGGTGCCGTCTGTATAGTCGTAGTCGATCGGATGCCCCGTGACATGTTTGCCTCGGATCAAACTTTGCTTCTCGCGGATATCGCGGGCAAACGCGAGGCATGCCACACCATAGCAGACGGCCGCGACGGGTTTGTTCAGCTTCACGAAGCCCATGATCAAGTTATGCAATCGCGAATTGTTTGCCAGATCCACCAAGGCTCCGCTTCCCCCGACGATTACGATCGCATCGAGGTGAACGAGTTCCTTCGCGACGACCCCGTCCACGATCCTGTAATACTCTTCCATGTCGCGCAGATAGGTTGGTGAACTGGGGTAAGCGCGAAGTGGAAACCATTCCTGCAGGCTGCGAGGAAAGTTCAAACGCTCCGATTCGACCAGTTGACGAGCCTTTTTCGCCATGGCTTCCGAAACGACGCTACGCCCCAGCGGAGGATCGACAAACTTGGGGTCACTGCTCACTGACAACGCCGTGGGGCGTTTTCCCGTGGGCGTCACGAACGTGACTTCGTAGCCGGCCTTATCGCAAGCTTCCAGTGGCCCGACCAGTTCCTCGCCCCAATAACCCCATTCCGACAAGACGATTAAGACCTTCTTCACGGTGACGTTCTCCCTAAGAAATGGTTCAGTAAGAGATGGTTCAGTAAGAGAAGGTTCAGTAAGAGAAGGTTCAGTAAGAGATGGTTCAGTAAAACCCGCGTGAGGCCCCTCGCGCAGAGACCTGTAAAGACCTCGGCACCTTTTGCCTTCGCGACACGCAGTGTCGCAGCGGTTTGGCTTCAATCGACAAAGTCGCCTGATCCTTTGGTACGAAAGCCGCCAAATTTTCCGATTAGGCCAAGCTGTTTCTGTATGACGAGACTCTATTTTTTATCAACGACCCGTGTCCGAAACTCGACGACGATATCGCTTCCCAACTCGTCTTCGCGAAATTCAACGCGATAATCGGTCGGGCGCAGACTCTTTTCCGAGCGACGAATACCATTCACCGTGACGCCGGCCACAACCAGTTCGCCAGGTCGGAAGAAGTCGGGAAGAACGTTGATCGAAAGTTGATCGCGATTGCGCGGATCGGGACGAAAGTGGAGTTTGAAGGCCGCTTTGCCGCTATCGGTTGTCACGTTCACGTAACTGCTTATGTAAACATGCGCGAGATAATTCAGTTCAAAGGCGTGATACCCGGATATCGCATGTCCCCCTTTGTCGGAGTATTGTCCCGCGACAACCGGGTCGCCCGTATCGCTAATGCGGAAATTGATTCCGATCTGGTCCTGGTCAAGAAAGAACAGATTCCAAACAGCCTGTGCTTCGCGGGCCAGCGCCAGATACTCATTGCACTTATCGTCCTGTTCGCTACAGCCATACAGAATCAAATACGCAAGGATGGCCTGTTCCTGCTGCCAGAAATCCTTGGTATTACCCCACGCGAATTGCAACGGCAGGTCGTTTGTGGGTTCACGTTCGACGCAATCGAAACATCCACCCCGAAACTGGTCAATTCCCGCGTTGACCATCTTTTGCCCCAAATCGTTTGCTAATTTCATGTTGCCTTTGGCCAGGTTAGTCCAGATAGCGGCTTCTTTCGTGTTGCCTCGCGTTTCGCAGTCGCACGCTTGCGTCAGGAAATAATTCGCAACGCGGGTCAGGTTCCAGGCGATCTTCAGGTTATGGCCGACAACGGCACGGTTCTGCTGCCAGGACCAACTGTGGTCGGGCGTCCAATCCGCCATGAATCGTTCGTTGACATACGGGATCTGCGGGTCTGAATCCGGGAAGCGATCGACGATCGTCTGCGAGGTAGCCACCAACATCATCCGGCATTGGTCGACGAACTCGGTGAGGTCGTTGTCACCTTCGCACCCCGCAGGAATGGGATCAAGTGCCAGAATCAAGTTGATCAGATAGGCGGGAATGTGGTCTCCGACCGAGTTCCAGTTCTTCCGCGACTGATTTTTGCCGAGTGCCACGCTGCTAAATTCGCGATTCGAATAGTCGATGTGCGAGTAGTATCCACTGTAGTATTTTTTATACTGTTCCCACAGCGGTCCGTCCTCGGCTTTTCGCTTTTGTGCCGCCGGGTCGTCGCGAAGCAGGGGATCAAGGAAGAATTTGTTGAACGCAGCGACCGAACGCCGAATATCGACGAGCACGTCCCAATCGTTGGTGATCCGGTAGTATTGCGTCAGGCCGGCTAACGCATAGATTTGTTCATAAAGAGGCACCGCCCCCTTGTCGTCGTCGTTTTGTGAGGATTCCATCAACCGGGTACGGTTGTTCTTGAGCTTCCGCTTGCCGAATGCCCAGAAACAGTATTTTCCATCGTGACTGACCTGAAGAAAGGTCTCCCGCTGATACTGCACTCCCGCCTTCGCTGCGCGAAAATAGCGTTCATCGCCCGTGAGCAGATACGCCGATGAAAGTCCGTAGATCAGTCGCGACAATGTCGCGGATTCCTGAACGTCCCTGTCACCCGGCATGCCAATAATGTTCCAATCGGTCTGATAGAACTTGGCGAAGTCCCCGGATGCGTATTCACGACTGTCGCCGAACAACATATCCAGCCAGCGATCGGCCAACGAGGAAATCTGGGACAACCACCATTGCGTCAATTCAAAATTGTAGTGGTTGATTTCCGAACCGAGCAGGAATATGTCTCGTGCCAGAACGGTTCCGAGGCGATGCAACTTGTGATTGCCGTCTTCACATTCGTGCTCCTGATACAAGCCCTTCACGACGATCTGCAGTCCTTTCTTGATGTACTTGTCTACCTTCCGAGTTGCGTCAGAACCGTGCGTTTGGACTTTTGACGGCTCTGCAACGCGATCCTGGTCCTCGTCTCCCAAGTTGCGCAAGACCGAGAAGTTCGTCTGTGAATCGACAGTAAACGTGAATTCGTCACCTGATCGACAACGAAGGTCAAATTGCTCCCTGCCGGGGCGAACGTTCGTCACGACCCCTTGAAGACACAGAACCTGCGTAAAAAAGTGCATCGCGATCCCCTGGGGTCAATGGCGGTCAGAAACCGCCGACGTTTTGGTCGAATCGTACCTCGGCAGCATTTCGCAGGTTTCATGCCAAGAGCAGGGAAATTCCGAATTGCAGCTCTGACGAAACCCATCACCGCCGCGATTTGCGACATGCAATACCCTATTATCAATGGAGCAAGTGCAAATACTCAAAAAAGCTCATGTCGTTTTCGACAAGCGGGATGTCGCGTGACCTGTTTTCAATGTGGCTCATCCGCTCAACGAATCGGAAATCGCCATCTGATGGAAATTCGCCATGTGCTCCAAACATGCGTTCGCAACTCGGGTTCAGAATCACGGGGACACAAAAATCATTGTTGTTTTCGAATAGACGAATAGGGAACCGAAAGGGAGCGAATACGCGTTAACGGATAGAAATCATGCTCTATTTGGAGTTACAGCCTGGGGACCGCCACCGCGATTAACCCGCGTTCCTGGTGATGCGGGACCCTCGCGGGGGACCGATTCCCGGTTCTCCCAATTGGGGGCGAGTTATCTGCCGGCGGTCTCACGGGGAACCAGGGAGGATGGGATCACAATCCGAAGGGCTTTACTTGCTGGCTGGCAGGGGGTGGGGTGAAGGGAGGAACAAGTTACGGAGAAACGGATGACCTGGGGCCCGAAGCGGTGGTCAACCGCCGCCACATCCGCGACCTGCACGCAACGATTCTAAGCCTGATGTGCCTTGACCATCGCCACCGGACGTATTTTCATGGGGCCTGGATCAGAAACGGACGGGAGCACTTGAAACGAACGTGATCGACGAAGTGATCGCCTGTTTTTTCAGGGGGGGGCCAAGGGTATCGGCCCCCTCTGCTCAATTCCCGCAAATTTGCCAAGAATTTGTGGCGACACCACGCTCTCACCTTTTTCTGGTTCAACGGCAAACCCAGTGTGCGACGGTGAAAACTCGGATGATCCAATCGAAGCGAACTTGCCCAGGTTTAGGGGATCCCGTTTCTGTTTGAAACGACCCCGCGCAATGAGCCACGCGCACTGGGTTTGCGGTTAAACCCTTTTTCTGTCGTCGGGTTTGATCTTCAGCACCATCGAGTTAGAGTGTCAGGCTGAAACAGAAATTTCTTATTATCGTTTTTGATCAGGTGTTTTCACATGTCAATATCGAGCGACCCGACCGTGTCAGGAATTGTACCAGGACCGGCAGCAGCAAATGACGCGGTTCAGCCTTGGGTCGAGATCTATGGTTCTCGTGGTTTACCCGCCTGGCTGGCGAGTCAACAGACGAGTCTGGCGTTCAGCACCTATCAAACAGGAAAATTGTTCCTGATTGGTACCTCACCCGATGGCGGACTGTCGGTTTTTGAACGGACATTCAATCGAGCCATGGGAATGTGCGGGGACGGTCAAACTTTGTGGCTGAGCACCAAATATCAACTGTGGCGTTTCGAGAATGCGCTGGCATCGGGCGAAATGCATGAGGGGCGAGACCGATTATACGTCCCACGGATTGCCTACACCACAGGAGATATTGATCTCCACGATGTGGTGATTGAAGATTCAGGACGCGTGGTCTTTGTCGCCACGTCACTCAGTTGCTTGGGGACCATCAGCGAACGATTCAGTTTTCAGCCACTTTGGAAGCCCCCGTTCATTAGCAAGCTGGCTCCAGAAGATCGTTGTCATATGAATGGGTTGGCCCTACGAGATGGTCGGGCGCGGTACGTGACGGCGGTTTCCAAGAGCGATGTCGCCGACGGGTGGAGGGCTCGACGAAACGACGGTGGTGTCGTCATTGACGTCAGCACCAATGAAATTGTTTGCCAGGGATTGTCGATGCCCCACTCCCCCCGCTGGTATCGGGATCAGCTCTGGGTGCTGAACTCGGGATGCGGACAATTTGGTCGGGTGAACCTTGAGAACAAGACCTTTGAGCCGCTCGCCTTCTGCCCTGGTTACATGCGAGGCCTGACCTTTGTGGGGGATTACGCAGTCGTCAGCCTGTCACAACCTCGACGAGACAAAACTTTCGACGGACTTCAACTCGATGCCGAATTGGCCAAGCGGGATGCGGTGGCCCAATGTGGACTGCAGGTGATCCACCTGAAGACGGGTGACATCGCTCATTGGTTGAAGGCGGAAAGTACCATCACCGAGATCTATGACGTTGTTGCGTTGCCGGGGACCGTCCGTCCGATGGCTCTGGGACTGAAGACAGATGAGATCGAGCGACTCTTGGTCCTCGATCAACCGGGCCAGCTTTAACGGCAGGGAATTGGCCGCCGGACGGCTCCATTTTGCCCCCGGATTCCGTTCAGTTCGTCGCCAGTACACATGATAGATTCACATAATCTTCATAAAATCCTGCTGCATGCTCGCATCTGCTCGCAACGGTGATTACCATTCTGTGTTCGTGCGGGTCCTCCGCGTTTGTGAAAATGCGTCCTGATTTGGTTGGAAACGTGCATGCAATCACCTGCCGATGAATCCCGTATCCGTGCAGAAGACTTTCCACCGTACCTCGGTTCGAAACAGATGCCACGCTGGGATGGGGGCGAGCTCCCCGAAGCCCCGGCGTTTTCTGCACGGAACTGGACTTCCATGCTGGGACCAGGATTGGTGATGGCCTCGGCGGCGATCGGCGGGGGGGAATGGTTGACCGGACCCGTTGTCACCTCACGCTATGGCGGGGGGCTACTCTGGCTGGCGGCAATCAGTATCCTGGTGCAAGTCATCTACAACGTCGAGATCAGCCGTTATACGCTGTATACCGGTGAGCCGATCTTCACCGGAAAATTTCGGACGCTC
>JBIKZJ010000451.1:0-5224 GCA_044354755.1 Schlesneria sp.
CAAAGCTGCGAAAGCGAGTTCCCGGCGGAAGACACTCACCCCCGACTCGAACCTCGACCGTGGTTCCCCGGCGACCACCCGCAGGAAAGATATGAGTGCTGGTCGGGTCGGTCGGTACCTGCTGTGCAAAAACCGTTTCCGCGATCAGCACCATCCCCAAGGCGAAAAGAAACATCCGCTGGCATCGCATGGCGGGGTTCGCAGCTCGTCCCCAGACACTGATGCGGTCGCTACCAAATTCTGCTGCTGATGCCACCATTTTTTCACCCTCAACCATGTCCCCGAATTACCGTTGTCCCCGGATTACCGATGTTCTTAGATCACTGATGATCCACTGACGGCTTTCAACGGCGGTTAATCCATCTCACGAAAACCAGCCACGCGGCAACCCGCCATGCTATAAAAACAACTCATGGACCGGGCGTCCTCCCCCGGCCAACTGAACGGGACGCCCCAACGGCGTCAGCAATGTCACCCCCGGATCAATCCCTAATGCGTGCAGCAGCGTGGCCGCCATATCCGCCGGCGTAATCGGCCTGTCGATGATACTGGCGGCCTGTTTGTCGGTCGCCCCAATCGTCAAACCCCGTTTCAATCCTCCCCCCGCCATCACAACCGAAAAGGCCTGAGGCCAATGATCGCGCCCTGCCATCGTATTGATGCGCGGGGTTCGCCCAAACTCGGTGGTCAGGACCACCAGTGTGGAATCGAGCTGGCCCCGCTGTTCCAGATCGTTCAACAGAGCCGCCAATCCCTGATCCAGCGCCGGCACCAGCAGGTCTCGCAAGCTCTCGGTGTTCTTGCGATGAGTGTCCCAGTGACCATTTTCAATGCTGACAAACCGACAACCCGCTTCGACTAGTCGGCGAGCCAGCAAACAGCATTGTCCCATACTGGTCATACCATAGGCGTCGCGTGTCGCCTGGCTTTCACGATCGATTTCAAATGCCTGTTTTGCCGCCTGACTCGTCATCAGTTGATACGCCTTCTGATAAAACGTATCTAGCGAGTGTTCTTGTCGGCTGATCTTTTCCACCTGCTGTTCGAACCGGTTCATCGCACGCATGGCGGTCTGCCGACGCAGATTCCGATCACTGGTGATGCTCTCGGGCAGGACCACATCCCGAACCGAAAATTCGGGAGCCGCAGGATCCGCTTCGATCACAAACGGCGCATAGCCAGGCCCCAGAAACGAGGGGCCGCCACTATTGAGGAAATTCGGTACCGAGATATACGGCGGCAGTGAACTGTTCTGCTGCCCCAGTTTTGCCACCATCGAACCGAACGACGGGTGCATGTTATTATTCAACACATTGCGGTTGAAGTTGCCGCCGAAGCCCGGATGCTGGCCGGTCATCATCACGTGATACCCGGCCGTATGGTCCGGATCACCATGCGTCAAACTCCGCAGGATCGCCAGCTTGTCGGTCACCCCCGCCACATGCGGCAAAATTTCCGAAACATCAATTCCGGGAACTTTGCTATGGATCGGCAGAAAGTCACCCCGAATTTCCGCCGGAGCCTCGGGCTTCAGATCCCACAGGTCCTGATGGGCCATCCCCCCAATGATAAAAATAAAGATGCAATTCACATCCTTTTTGGCCACCCCCTCGGCACCATGGGCGTGCTGCAGCCGCAGAACATCCGCCAGGCTGATCCCCGCCAGTGAGCCGAGCCGTAAAAAACCACGTCGATCAATCCCATCACAGTACTGTGGCAACATGTCTGGGCTCACTTTACAAACAGGAATTCATACGAGTTGAGTAATGACCACAAATAATCTTCGGCAGCCTGTTGCCGATTCGCTGACTGAAAGAGTTTTTCGGCAATCTCCCGGTCGGATCCGTTTGCATGCCGACCAAGCGTCGTCAGACAAAGATCCTCGACAATCGCCGTCGGTTCCAATCCCGCATTCACGAGCCGAGCAATGCGGCCCGTGGGACTCGAAATCCTCTTTTCAATTTCCGGAGCGTTCATCAGATGCAGCGCCTGTGACATCGTCGGTTCACTCGAACGACCACATTCACACGGACTGGTTCTCTCCGGACGCCCGAAAATTTCCAGAAAATACGAGGGGAGTCGATTGTCCCAAAGTTCGATCGCCCGTGTCCCCGGCGGATATCCCGGAAAGACTTCCGGCTCACCCGTCACCTGGCTGATCGCATCCAGCAGCACCTCGGCCGGCAGTCGCTTGACGTAGTGATGCGAGAAATTCTGCTCGTCATCATGATTCGTCGTATTGGTCACGCTCGACAGCTGATACGTTCGTGAGTTAACGATGAACCGCATCAGGTCTTTCAGATCAAACTTCGCGGTAACAACCCGCTCGGCCAACAGATTTAAGAGCGGTTCGTTCGTGGGCGGATTCGTCGACCGCAAATCATCTTCGGGTTCGACCAGACCCCGACCAAGAAAATGCTTCCACAAGCGGTTGGCCACTAATCGCGAAAACCAGGGGTTCTGCGGAGCCACCAGCCACTGCGAAAACGCCAGCCGCGGGTCGGTCCCCGTCTCGGTAAAAATCGCCCCATCCAGGGGACGCGTTGGTACCAGTTTGCTGGACAACGGAATCCGTGTCTCTTTCAGCCCCGAGTGGTAAACCAGGACGCGACCCGGAGCAATCGGCTTCCGCTCGATCCCATTAAAGAAACCGGCCAACCCATAAAAATCGTCTTGCGACCATTTTTCAAAGGGATGATGGTGACACTGAGCACACTCCATCCGAACGCCAAGAAAGGCCTGGCTGAAGGTTCGTGCTAATTCTTCCGATGTTTCGACCGCCCGGAAAATGTTGGCAGGACCATTCGTTCCCGAATTTCCCGTCGCCGTCACCAGTTCGGCCACCCAGCGATCGTAAGGACGATTGCGAGCGAATTGTTCACGCAGCCAATGGTGTAACTCGTACGCCCCCCGTTCCCCCAGCTTCTGGCGATCGACTAGTAAAATGTCCGACCAGACCAATCCCCAGTAGTCGGCATACTCGGCCCGGTCCAGCACCCGGTCGATCCAAATCTGACGCTTGTTCACCGATTCATCCGCCAGGAATTGCTGAACCTCATCCGGAGATGGCAAGGTGCCGATCAGATCCAGAAATAACCGTCGCAGGAAAATCGAATCCTCCGCCAGTTCGGCGGGAACCAGTTTCATGGTCCGCAGTTTCTTAACCACCAGTTCATCGATGGCATTCTGCGGAGGAAATTCAAACAAAGTGGCGGGCTCAGCACGTGGCACGCGGACCTGCACGCTGGCCACTTGCCCCATGTAATGGACGGTAATGGCCGCTTCGCCGGGGACCTGGCCAATCCGAATCAGCCCCTGTCGATCTGCTTCCGCAATCAAAATCGCGTTCGAGGCATACCCAGCCCCATCGGTGACGTCGCGCCGACTTCCATCGGAATAATGGGCGGTCGCGAGTATCTGCTGTTGCCCCCCTCTTTCCATCACCTGTTCAGCAGGGCTCGCTTCCAGCCGGACCAGTGTCGGCGACCCAGACTGTTCAAACGGGGTTCCCTGTTGAATCCAGGCCAGCAGCATTTGGTAGTCAATCGAACCAACCTTCAACCGTTGCCCACCACCATGCGGCATGGCCCCCGTCCCTTTTTTAAGCAGCAAGCTCGACTCGGGATTCGCGGCGAACAACCGCCGACCACGTGCTTCTTTCACGAGTGCGTCAAAGTCCGCCTGCGCATCGAAGCCAAAAACCGACAGCTTGAATCCATTTTGCCCCGACGCTTTTCCATGGCAGCCACCACTATTACACCCCAACTTCGAAAGTAGTGGGAGCAGATCATTACCGAAGTCGACAGGGGGATATCCGACCAGTCCCGAGACCCGAATCGGCAAGGTGATCTCGGCCCCATCCCAAGTGACCAGCAATTCCGTTTCGCCATCACCGACACCGATCACGACCCCCTGCTGAATCCGAGCCACGCTCGGATCCCGGATTTCCAATTTCGCTTGATGCGACACATCCAAAAACCGACCATCCAGCCGCTGGGCCGTGATGAGCAATTGTTGTTGTCGGTTGGTCCCATGGATCTGAACCACGGCAGGAAGCGCTTTGATTGTGATGCGGGCAATCGGTTCCGCCTCTTGGCCGTGCGCGATCGACAACGTCAACCAGCAGCAAACCCCAGCTGCCCACGCCACCGACAGTAACCTCAACCGCGACAGCCACATCGAAGACCAAGAAATCAACCACAACAACAGCGCAGCCCACGAACGAAAAGCCCTTGGGCGTCCGGCGAGGAATTGATCATCAGGAAAAATCAGAGCAAAAAATCGCATCGCCAGAAAACCCCAGCCAACGGAAGCGGCGTACCGCATTCGACACACAAATAGGATAACTCGTTGTTGATGTGTTCACAACGGGGATGTCTGTGTTCGCAGCAGGGTTTGGTCACCTGTGTCGATTATCCAGTAAACAGGAGAGCGTCTGATCACTGACCAGCGTTTGCCCACCCTGGATCGTAGCGATGAGTTGGTCGATCTCAAACGCGAGTCGTGACAAGCCTATGGCATTTGGCAGGATTCACAGCCCGCTTCTGCGGGTGTCCCAAAGGGTGTACCAAATGTCCCAAATGAATGCAGCAAGTTCTCAATCCATAAGTCACTCAGGAAACGCGACTTCGAGGCGTGAGCACCTGCCGGGCTCGTGATTGCAGGACGGAGAGCATCGAACCGACTCGCGAATAACGATCAAGTTCCGACGATTCCTCCGGTGTCAATCTCCCGGTTTGATTCTTGACCGCAAGTTCGTGCATGCGCGTCCGTTCCTCATCGCTGAACTCCAATTTCAGTGTTTGCTCCGCCGCTAAAGTGTTCATCTTTCCTTGTGGATGGATGACGCGTTCCCAAATGGCCGCTTCCGTAGTGTCGTGTGTGGCGGTAATCATGATGATCCTAGCCTGAAAGAGGAATATTACGGAAATTACCACAGAATTTCGAGAAATACACAGCGATTCGACGGATTGTCCATGAAAAAAGCCCCGGCAGGCCAACGCAGTTGACACGTGCGACGAAAGTGCCTGCGAGTGGAAAAGACCGCGGGATCAGCCCCCAATCGGGCGTGAATTTCGGAAAAAAGGCGTGCGACACTCAAACGGCGATGGAAATCGTCAAAACGGACGCAGGATCGAATTGCGTGCCGATTCATTCGGTTATTCCGCATCCAACGCCGAATTCCTCCGCATCGAGCAATTCCACAACCACCGCGCAACCCGTT
>JBIKZJ010000323.1:0-7638 GCA_044354755.1 Schlesneria sp.
ACGGCGACATTCGGCAAAGCGATCCGAATCAAATCCAATGAAAAAACCTCAAAAAAATTGGCAAATCTCAGCGTGTCGACCCCCAACGCCCCTGCCAATCGCTGCAACAGATTTTAAATCACCTCTTTGCGATGATCAAAGTTCTTTCCGGTCAGCGAATCGATACTCAGCAGATCGCCGCAGCCAACACCTCGATTCATCAGATCAAAACGGCAAACTCATCCAGCAAAAACACGTCCGCTCGATCCGGCGTTTCCATCATTCCGCCCCAAGCCACAGACCATCGAACAAAAGCGGAGAGCTCGCAAATTTCAGCAAAGTCGCTTCACATTATCGTACGATCGAAGTAACAATAATTTATTTGTTGGTACACTTTTCGCCACTTCAAAAAACACAAACAACTTTAAAAAACAACTATAAAAAAACTTTTTGCGTTTGGGTTGTTTTTTAAAGTCCCATTTTTTACACCGGTAATGTATAGATCCCGAAGCCGAAAAATTTGCGGACTGCTGGGTAAGAGACTTCAGGATGTTTTGCTGGGTGACGAGGGTTACTTTCGTTTGGTTTTGTCTGATCACAATAGGAGAAGAAAATGAAGGCTTGGACTCGAATTGCCATTGCGATGACGATGGGAATGATGATGGGTGGCAACGTTGCCAACGCAGGTTTTATTGTCGAACTTTCTGAAACTGCCACTGGCGTCACCCAAGCGACATCAGGCGGCACAGCCAATTTGAATGGGCTAACGTACGCAGGAGGTTTTTTTACCAGTACGGCCGGCCTTGGAGGTAGCCAATTCGCCCTCGGGAGCGGTCCAACATTGAATGGCTATGACGGTAATATCACTTTATCGCCTGGTCCAATTTGGGCGACCGGTGGAAGTTCCGCCGATTCAGTCACTGGAAGTTTTGTCGGAATTATTGCCACTGGTTCAAATTTGAGATTTATTTTGGCCCCCACGGCGCCAATTACAGCCGGCATCTTAACAATTGGTCCGGCCAGTGCTTCTTTCGATGGAAAAACCTTTGCTGATTTAGGGTTTACTCCCGGCGATTCTTTTGTTTACTCTTGGGGCTCAGGTAGTAATGCTGACTCTGTGACATATAATATTGTTGGTAATGTTGTTCCAGAGCCATCCAGTTACTTATTGATGGGCTTTGGTCTCTGCTGTATCACCGCTTACCACTATCGCCGCCGGATGACTGTTGTTGCTGAATAATTTTGATCGATGAAATCGCCTCGGGAAGAAGTCTTAGCTTCTTCACGAGGTTGATTATTACGAGCAACAAGCTCTCTTGATCCTTGTTCAGCCTGTGGCTGATTCCGCGCTAGGCCAAAGTCAGTCCTCTGATGCCCCGGTTTGAATCCCATTTGATTTGCTTGGGAATCGGAGATCGAGCGGAAATGCCTCCGCCTGTTGCGGTCGTATCAGCGATGGATCATGTCCGTTTTCGGGTTTCCGTCTGCTCCGATTTGCCATTCGGCCCAATCATTTTTATTGGATTTGATTCTAAAAGAATTCGATTGTCCACCCGTTGGCGTGAGTTCGATCGGCCTCCCGGGATTCACGATCGGATCGTAAGAAATGACCAGAAAATTTCACGCAAAGTCGCCAAGCCGCAGGGACGCAAGGAAGAAGGAACCGCAAGATACGGTTTTCTTCACTGATCTTTCTGGCGTCTTACTCTGACGGCGGTTGCAGTACCCCGATTACTGCGGACATGACTCGCCCAAACGCGACTGGGGTGAGGATGCCAACCCCTCGTACCATCAATCCAGCATGAGCGGAAAAAAGCTTTCCGGGGCGAGCGAAGCTGGCAATCAACAATCCGCCAGCGGCGAAGTCCTGGGCATCCAAGGGAATCGCTGCTGGGTCGCCGTAGGGCCGACTGGTAATTTGACATCGAATCCAGTCCCCGCGTCCTGCGTTGGCAAGGCAGACGGCGGGCCGGACCTTCGATTGCGAAAGATGCGAGAAAGGAAACGGAACCTAGACTACTTCACCGGCTGCAGGTGTGACCACGCAGCGTCCTCCTCCGGTCTGGACCAGTCAGCTGCCAAAGCCGTCTCCGCAAGCAGAGCCGCTTCACCCGGTAGCGCAGCCGGTTCTTCTAATAACATCACCAACGCCCGTCGGGCGCTGGTGACATGAACTTCACCGAGCAACTGAACCCGACCGGCCGCATCGATGACCGCCTCAACCGTTTGAATCATTGGACACCTCAATTCGAAAATTCTACCGAAACAGAGTTGGATCGTCAGCTCCAATCTGGTTGAAGATTGATGGTCCGCCCCTTTGTTTATCCCAATCGCCCCCCGGGATCCATGATTGGATCGTAGGAAATGGCCTAAAAATTTCACGCCAAGCCGCAGGGGCGCATGGAAGAGGGCACGGCAAGATCCGTCTTTCGTCTTTGGACTTCCTGGCGTCACCGCGTCCCTGCGTCTTTGCGTTAAAATCGTCTTACCGGCATGTTCGCCGCGAGGGAAAACCGTGGGTGACTTGTCAGAACTTGCCGGCGCACAAGCAAAACTGAAGTACATCACCGATGGCAAGATCCATCAGGCCCTGTGCGATGACCTGGGGACCGATCGCGATCAGACTGGTCCAAGTCTTCTCGAATTCCTGCAAGAGGTCACTCGCGAAATGCGATTGCGGGACTGCTGGGACGACTCAACTCAAGATTGTGATTTCATGGCTGATCGTTGCATGCTTGATCAACAGTTGCGCTGTGACGAGGCGAGGATCAAGAGAGGAGAGTTTCGCCACGACTGGCGAAAATTTCACCAGCCGGTCAACCCCCCAAGTCGAAACAGGTGGAAATTCTCGAGAGGCGTGGACGGCATGGGCTTTGCGATCGGTCAAGCAGAGATCTGATTAAGAAAATTTGATGGGCCCGCTGAAAATGCCAAATCGCCGACCAGCAGGATTTACGTTGATTGAGCTATTGGTCGTGATTGCCATCATTGCCGTGCTGATCGCACTCTTGCTTCCTGCCGTCCAGCAGGCACGTGAAGCGGCACGACGGACTCAGTGCAGGAATAATCTGAAGCAAATTGGTTTGGGGTTGCATAACTATAGTTCAACATTCGACGCGCTTCCTCCGAGTATGGCGATCGATCCGACCGTGACAACGAACAATTCCTGGTCGGTGCATGGACGCCTCATGCCCTACATGGATCAGGCAAATTTCTTCAATCAGATCAATTTGCAGGAAAACTGGTCGAGTCCGACAAACGCCCCCATCGTCTCCGGGCGGCGAGTACCGGTCTATGTTTGTCCGACTGATCCGAAGAGCGATACACCACGTTTGGCTTCTGGAGTGCTCCTCTATCCCACAAACTACGGATTCAATTTTGGTACCTGGTTTGTTTACAACCCGGCCACCGGCGCTGGCGGCGAAGGTCTCTTTTTTCCGAATTCCCGCATCAGACTGACGGATATCATTGATGGTACGAGCAACACACTCGCCGCTGCGGAAGTGAAGTCCTGGCAACCTTACACTCGGAATTCAGGCACAACGGTCATACCCCCGATTCCAGCAAACGCTGCCGAGGTGCTCACGTATGTCAGCGGTGGAACGCCGGATCGAGTTGATCCACCCACCGAACACTCGGAGTGGGCGAACGGTCATTCCCATCACAGCGGATTCACCGCGACGCTGACTCCAAACACCGTTGTCAATTGGGTCGTGACTTCGACGATCAGCGGCGGGAGCGGAACCAGCGCTTATACCGTCCCTCCCGGCACATACAACTGTGACTTCGCTTCGCGGCAAGAAGGTTCAAACTCAACGAAGGTCAGCTATTCTGCCGTGACTTCACGAAGTTATCACACGGGCGTCGTTCAATCACTCCTTGCCGACGGTTCCGTACGGACGATCAATCAGAGTATCGACCTCGCCGTGTGGCGGGGAATGGCGACGCGTGCCGGTGGAGAAGTTCTCGGTGAATTTTAGGCGAACCGCATGGCTCGACTGCGACACGTGAACAAGCAAACATTGTCGGAATAACCATAGGGACACTGCAAGTGACTCGAATGGCCGGGTCCTGATGACCGTGATTCCACATACGACGAGCAGACGAGATTCACGATTCGAAGTGCAATCGAACGTTCCATTTCTGAAGCCGGGGACCGTGTAGTTCAACGTGATCGAGAATTTTCGCTGCAAAGAACAGGAATGCCGACATCCTGCAGATAGGCAAATGTCTGATCGTAAAACTCGGATGCTCGCGTCGGGTCGTCGGCAACTCCCTCGGGAACAACAATCACCATTCCTTGCCGTGCCCGCGTCAATAATACGCGGTAGGCATTCTTGAGATACTCACGTCGTTCGCTTTTGAGGATTCGATTCCAGCGATCACCGACGAAGGAAAAGTGTTCCCATCCCGATTTTGTCCGGCGGAAATCGGCATCCCAGGTGACACAAGCCCAGTCCAATTCGAGTCCCTGAACCTGAAATTCCGTTGCGACATCTTCGAGATAGTACGACGAGCGGACATCCGCTTTTGGTGCCAAAAACCAATGAATCGGATCAACCACCACGCGAACGTCGATCGCATGAGGTTTCAATCGATGTGCCTGAGACGACGCCAGCACCCCAAATCGTTCCGAGCCACGGGCCTTGGATTTTAACCACTGTTTGGCTTCAGGCAGATTCCGAGTCATCACGAGCGGAAACGTTTGCTGGAATTGGCCCATCGCATGCCGCGCTGATTCCACCTCAAAATCGAGTACGTTTTTTACGAAATTCGAGACATTTTCTGCCCGAAACGACCGCATGGAAACCGCCAAATGGAGCTCGTCTTTGAACTGGCAATTCGTATGGGTTTTCGCGAGTTCGATCGCGGCACCTGCACCATACTCGCTGTCATGTAGCTGAGACGAAACAAATAAATGCCAGTCGGGAAACGAGCGTACGACCGACTCGATCCATTCACTGATACCCGCTTCTCCGGTATTGATCTCTTGACCACCACCGACCAGACAAACCACGACCGCCCAATCCGGATGTCGATCCAGACAGGAAATCAAAAACTCGGGTTCTGACTGCAAAAATCCCGGGCGTTGTTTTTTCCGTAGCATGAAGTTTGCCGTTTGGGTTTGATTCCAGGCTCGCTGGGCTTCATCAAAAATGGCGACATGTTCAACAGGGGGATGATCCGGATCGATTAAACATTCATCTCGGAAATGATGCACATTCTGAATGAACAACTTGATGGGTCTCATTGCCGAGGTCTTGGTCAGTCGCCTCCCCTGCTCAAGTTCACGCTGGACACGATCGCGGGTTAACGCTTCGCGCAGCACGGCCACCAATGGGCCATTTCCCGAAAGAAAAACCGTTTGCTGGTTCTGGCTGGTCTGTTGCGTGGCGACATTCAAACCGACCAGCGTCTTGCCAGCACCGGGGACACCCGTCACAAAACAGATTGCCTTCTGTTTCGCATTTTTGGCCCACGCAATCACTGCGTCAACCCGCTCTGAGGTGATGGTGAGATTTCTCGCCCCGGCATCACTCCGCGAAATCTCGGCTACCGAATGATCTCGATACAGTGCAGTGGCAGCTTCTATAATCGTGGGGGTTGGGGAATATCGACCCGACTGCCAACGCTCAGGATTCAGCGCCGTTTCGTTGTACGTTTTCAGAGCTTCATTGATCGCCGTTGAGAGGGTCATTGAGTTGCAATGAATCGGCCGCAACACGCGGTCTTCATGAGTCGATTCAGCAAGCAGAATGGGTTGAGCGGGGGCTTTGGTGGCAAGCAGGATTGGAGCAATTACACAATGATGGCTGGTCTCATGGAAATTCTTCAAATCCAACGCATAATCCCAAACCTGATCAATCGCCTGATTCGGGTAACTTTTTTCGCCCACCTTGAATTCGATCACGAAGACAATCGCGCCCAGCAGTAAAATCACATCCGCCCGACGCCCCAACCTGGGAATCGAATACTCGAAGTAGATTTTTCCAACTGAGGATCCTGCAGCAACATCGCGAATTGCCTCAGGAACTTGACGCAGCGCGATTTTGAGGATGTGGATTTGCTGGTGCCAAGCATCGCGCTGCGTGGATTCTAGCGCAAACGGATTCTTCGCCGCGAGTTCGCCGAGAATGAGATTGTCGTCTGCCGCGAAAAATTTCTCGATCGAGTCTGCGTAGAAGAATCGTTGCAATGAAGCCTCCGTTTGTTCGGCACACACCGGTGACACCAACCTACTTGGATTCGGGATCAATACCACACTAGTGATTTCCTGTGAGTAAGACCAGGTCATTGATTTTCCCGTTGCAGCCGAAAGAATCTCTACAACGAGAGAACCATCGTGGGATTCTTGGCCACCAACCATCACTTCCGCGCCGCAGATCCGCTGCGAAACGAGTCTAAGGCTTGCGATCGCGATGCTATGCCATCCCTCAATTTGCACCATAAGCTGACAGCGACACGCCTGAATGCAATTCGCTATGCAACTCGCTGCGAGCACGTAAAGCGTAGGGTTTGGTTGATTCCAATCGTACTCGCTGGATCCACGACCAAGTCTCAGGACATGATCGGAAAATTTCGCACAAAGTCGCCAAGCCGCAGGGGCGCAAGGAAGAGAAAAAGGCAAAATCCGATTTTCTTCTCTGGTATTCCTGGCGTCCCCGCGGCCCTGCGACTTTGCGTTAAAATCGTCTTACCGGCATTTCCCCCGAGAAAACGTGGCGATAACTCAACGATCACGACGAAAACCCGCCAGTTCGTTGAGTTTTTGATCAGCGAGGGACGCCTCGACTTGCCATCGTCCGTTTTTCTCGACCGGAGCCTGCCACCTGAGTTTCATGACGTCAAATCGATGATTTCAGGGTATACTTTTCTCGTCGTAACAGACAGAATGCTCGAAGAATGTCGCAAGTTTGATGCGTTAAATCGAAATGGTTAGGTAGGTTTGTCTATGCTCGGATACCCTTCAATAATCGGTATGCCCACTATTGCACTGGGGCGGCGCGCATTTCTGAAAGTCGGCTCTCTCGGATTGGGGAGCATGACACTTGCCGAGGAACTCTGTCGCCGTGCGGGGGCCGGTGAAACCACCAGCGAACCGACAGCCGTGATACAGATTTCGATGGGTGGGGGCCCCAGCCATCTGGACATGTACGATCTGAAACCGAATGCACCTCGCGAAGTCCGCGGCGAATTTGAGCCGATTTCCACCAGCTTGCCCGGCTTTCAGATCAGTGAGCACCTGCCCCATCAAGCGAAAATTATGGATAAAGTCGCCATTGTTCGCTCGGTACACCATGGAAATGCCTCGCACCTCCCCGCTTCGCATTGGATGATGACCGGCCATAATCCGACCGCCGCGACCACCAGCAACGTCAATCCTTCGATCGGTTCGGTCGTTTCGCGTCTGCGAGGTTCGAATCATCCGATCATGCCGGGTTATGTCAGCATTCCGCGACGACAATCGCTCGGAGGGTCCGCATTCCTGGGCCCCGCCGACAACCCCTTCACAACGGAAAGCGACCCTGCCAAGAGTGATTTCAAGGTCCTGAATCTGAAAACTCCCGAGGGGATCACTTTGGACCGACTGGGAGATCGCCGTGAACTGCAAAAATCTTTCGATCGACTGCGAGCCGATATCGATCTCCATCATGAGTT
>JBIKZJ010000533.1:0-3892 GCA_044354755.1 Schlesneria sp.
TTTATTGATAATTTTTTAAAATTTTAACGGATCATGTCTTGATGCCTGACATCAGCTTCGCGCGTGCGGACTTTCGAGACTTCGCCAAGGGTGTCAACCCAGGGGAGGGTGGTAACCCAGGGGACACTAGAATAATTTCGCTTGATTAAGAGATCGCCAAGTCACTCTGTCTCAAGTCAACTCTCCGCACCCGAGGGAGACCCAAAAAACTCGACTGATTCAGTAGGAGCGGCAGCGTCCGCACAGCCAGATGTGCAGCTTAAAAGCAACTGGGCCCCTCTCCTGCACTTGCGCGGCATTGACATTGCGCCAATATATCAACAAAATTCATCATCGGCTTTTTTAAGCGGTTCCACTGCAAGAAGGTGATTAACTGACAATGAAACACTGTAACCGGCTACCGTTGATGCCAGCAGTCCCTTTCTCACCTTGTGGCGGAGCTGGCTTTACGATTGTTGAGCTGGTCGTTTCGCTATCGATCCTCGGATTGTTGATGGCTCTGCTGATTCCTGCGATTCAATCATCGCGGGAATCGGCACGCCGCTTGAAGTGTGCCTCACAGTTGCGAGAAATTGGTGTGGCGCTGCAAAACTTCGAAGCGACCAATCAACATTTCCCACATGTGACTTTTCAATTCAAGCTCTTGCCGTTCATTGACCAGAAAAATCTATTCGACCTCATTCCTTCACAGAATTTCGAAAGTCAGGGACAACTTCCGACTTGGGAATTGCTCGGCGACCATACGGTCAATCTTTATTGCTGTGCTTCTGACAGTGGGAATAATGGGGCGAAGGGTTCGAACTATCTGGCAAACTTTGGGTCGAGCTTCATCGACGAAAGCGGCGACGGTCTGTTTGCGTTGTCTGGTCCGATCAAGACGTCAGACGTAGTACGCGGGCTATCCAACACGGCCGCAGTTGCCGAAGGGCTCGTATCGATTGAAAATCCGACGCGTTTGAGAAGAGTCTGGGGGATTATCCCACCTGTCGCAGACACGTCAACACTACCGGACGTTTGCGAGCGGATCGCACTCGACCCAGGGTCTCGGGGGTATCCACCTCTTCTTGGTCGCGGAATTCCGTGGTACGGCGGCGTTGTGCAAGCCGCGGCCTACAACCACTTGCTGTCCCCGAATCGTCCGAGTTGTATGAATGAATACGCCGCCAGAATCGTGGTTCTTACCAGCAGTAGTTTGCATTCAGATGGGGTGAATCTGCTTTATGCGGACGGGCATGTTCGATTCGAAAACCAGATGATCGATCGCGGAGTGTGGAGAGAACTCGGTTCTCGGAGCGGCACTCCCAAATAATTACTATTTAGAGCATATGTCAATGTTGAAAAAAAAACGAGATCTTGTGATCGCACTGCTGATTCCGACGATGATGGCGATCAAGCCATTCGCCACGCATGCTTGGCTGCTGGACACGGATAAAACAACCTACACGAGCGCCGCGAAAGTGTCCGTGGGTGGAACTGCAGACACCGGTGGTAATCCTGATGGAAACTATGTTTGGTTCGGCAAGACTTACTCGGGAAGTTGGGTCGGCGAAAGAGGGACTGTGATCAATGGTAGTAAATCCCTCATTGGATCACTTTGGACTTTCAACGGCATAATAATCAGCCCGCCAACTAATCCCGGTACTTGGTCACTCAGCGCCACGAGTGGCTTACCGCCCATGTGCGACGCAGACCACTATGCGACAGTGGATCCTAGCGCGAATTATCCCTCTTGGGCCACCAAGATCGTCAGCAGTCCTGCCAAGACGGTAACACCATGAAAGCGAGAGATTGCTGCCAATTTTGCCTCTTATTGGTAATCGCTGGATGCGGGGAAAGTCGGGGCGTTATCCCCCTTGGAGGAACAAACGAAACGCTCATCGACGCGAAAGCGTACAACGAGAAAACGGGCCAGAAAGAAATTAACCCCAACGCGGAAGTGATTTCGCTCCCTCGGATCGACCTCGACGATCCAGAGACGTTTCCCAATAAATCGGACACGCTTCTTCCGCGGCGCAAGGCGGGTACGTCATTGAGGTTGGTAGGTATGGTGACGCATCCGTCTCCCCTTCCCAAAGGGGCACGTATTACCATCCGCTTTTGGAGTCAAGCGACGGTTCGGGGTGTCCCCACCCCACCCGGCCGCGGTCACGCGATGGGATGGATTGATGGGAATGCTGAAGCACGACCCGGCGGGCTTCCCCAAGAATGGTATTATGAAATCGACGGTAAACTACCGGAGCGGGGACATTATCAGCTGACGATGGAAATCTACACTGCCGTACTCGATCCGGATATGAGTACGCCGCCAATGGAACTGTTGAAGACTTGGGTCGTTGCCGAAGGGGATCTCGAAGTAGATTGACTCTGCGAGAGCGTAACCTAGGGGACACTAGAATAATTTCGGTTTACCGGGTCAGTATCGCTAATGACGGCGGAGCGGGAGGGTGCAAAAGCATCTCAAGAGGCAAAAAATCGCAAGTTTTTCGTGGTCGCGCTGCCGGAAAACGCATGAAAACGCGATCACATCGCGATAATCCCAACGAAAGCCCTCAGCCTCGCTGATTTTTTGTCCAGCGAGGGAGTCGTCAATTTGCCTCAGTCTGTTTTTCTCGGATCGATGCTACTCAGAAGATGGCAATAACTCGCGGACGCGGGGTCGCATGCGGTGAGGAAAGCCGGAAATTCGACTGCGTGTCGCTCGGATCGTTTGGGGATGACCGGCGACGGTGGCGAATAATTTGCCGAAATCCTGGACTAACTCGACCCAGGCGGTGGCAGTGGGAAGTTTGCCGCTTAATCGCTGGAAAAGGGGAGGCGCCGACGGCGGAGTCGTTCCTCGCTTGCCGGGAGCCACCTGCCGGGCGGTCCAATCGAGTAACTCCAGGTAATCCCCCTGTGATAGGGGAAGAAAACCCTTGTCGCTGCAACGAAACCGATTGGAACTGGCTTGCGGTCCCAATTGCTGATCATCCGCTGGGATCAACGCAATCGGTGACAAAAACCGATCTGCGGTGACCTGGGACTGCACGGCAATCGGCGACACTCCCTCAGGAGCCGCTTCGCAGCCGATCGCTGCCGAGATCACGGCGCCAACAGGATTGTCTGAGATTTCCTTTTTCGGTTGGCTGGTCGCTGAGGTGGCGAAGGTGCAATTGTCATTTTTTGGTGAAAATGACTGAATTCGGCGTTGCACCGAGGTGTAATCGCTTTGTTCGAGCGTTTCGGCCATGGCCGCTCGGATGGGATTCAGGTCCACGTAAGCAGCACAGGCCAAGAGTGCTGCCTCGTCCAATAACCGGACGGCCCGAAAGCGACTCTGCCAGAATTTTCCGAGCTCATGATCTTCCCGATTGGCCCGCACCGCGATGTATTGACACAACACCCGCATCCACCAACCGAGATCACTCAATCGCAATCGGAGGATTTCAAGTTTTCGGGGATCATTCCGGATCGAATTGAGTTCAAACTCATTCGGTTCCTCGGGATGCCCCGCCGAATTCTTCCGCACCGGACAAATCAACAACCACCGGCGAGCGACCTCGGTATCATCCCAAGTCGAGACAACATCCGGACGAGACCTCAGAATCAAATGGAAATGATTCGACATGATGGCAAATCCCAGCAGGTCGATGCCAAAGGCCGCGGCCAATCGCTTTAACTGCAATTCAATCATCACTTTACGGTGATCATAATTCTTGCCGGACACCGGATCATTACCCAGCAGGTAGCAGCGACGAACCACGCGATTCATCACATGTACAACCGCAACTTCATCAGGCGCAAACACTTCCGCTCGTGCCATCCTCGCCATCATTCCGCTCCAAATTAAATGTGATCAAAACCGGGGACGGGGACAATTTGAGCAAAATCGCAACATATTTTCAAGCCAGCA
>JBIKZJ010000263.1:0-9000 GCA_044354755.1 Schlesneria sp.
TCACCGATATGGTGCAGGAATATCTGAATTATCCAATTTCAAGGAGACGAGATTGTGGTCGAAGAACGTCCTGAGGCATCATCGGCAGATTCATCAACCCCGTGGGAAACCAATCGACGTGGGTTTCTCCAGGTGGCAGGAGTCGCCGCAGCGGCGTCGGTCAGTCCACGGGTGCTGCATGCGACGGATAAAGCGGGGTCAAGAAACCCCATCATGGGTGAACGAGATTTTCAGTATGAAGTGGTCTCGCAGAACTGGGGTGAACTTCCGAGTCACATCCAGTGGGGCGAGACGCACGGGGTCGCCGTGGATGAATCCGGGTTGATCTACATCAAGCATCGCTCACACGCCCCAGATCCGGTCGATGCGGTGGTTGTCTTTGATCCTCAGGGGAAATTCGTTCGCTCCTTTGGGAAGGAATACCACACGGGGGGGCATGGGATTGACCTGCGTAAAGAGGGGAACGAAGAATTTTTATATCTCTGCTCGACACGTGTCGGCCTGGTGACCAAGACCACCTTGCAGGGTGAGATCGTCTGGAAGAAAGAGCGGTTGCCCGAGTGCGGTAAGTACGATGATCCCAAAACGCCCTACAGTCCGACCAATGTGGCGTTCGCACCCGATGGGGGGTTTTACGTCGCCGATGGTTATGGGTCGCATTGGATCCACCAGTTTGACGCCGAGGCTAAATGGGTCAGGACCTTTGGGGGGACGGGAAATCAACTGGGGGAATTCAGTACCCCCCACGGATTGTGGTTTGATAATCGGGTCGGTCGGGTCCCCATGCTGGTGGTGGCGGATCGTGCCAATGCGCGGCTGCAATACCTGACGCCTGAGGGAAAACCTCTTGGACTTCTCCATACTGAGGCTTCCGGAAAATCGAGCTTGTCATCGGATGTTTCGGGGTTGAAATCGCCCGTCAGCTTTCCCGCACATTTTGACATTCGTGGCGACGTGCTCTTGGTTCCCGATTTGCATGCGAGGATCACTCTGTTGGATCTCAACAATCAGGTGATTACTCATTTGGGGAATGACCCTGAATGGACGACCAAGGTGCTTGGTGAGGGAAAATTTCCCGTTCGCAGCGATCGCTCGCTGTGGAGAGCCGGAAAATGGATTCATCCCCACGATGCCTGCTTCGATGCAGCCGGAAATCTTTTCGTGGTCGAATGGGTTCCGGGTGGCCGAGTCAGTTTTTTGCGTCATCTCAGCTGAATTTCGGGCGTATTGCCCAGACCACGAGTGTGATCTACAATGACCTTAACTGTTGAATGCCTGAGCAGGGAGAGTTTTGATTCGTGTCTACGACTCCTCGAATTTTGGTGCTGGGCGCAGAAGTCGACGCCGCTCGTTTGATTTGGGAGTCTGTTGGATCCCTGGAGTCACTTGTCGGTCCTGCCGACGAGTCTGCCTGGCTGACAGGATCAGCGGAAGGGGAATTTTCTGCGGCGTTGGTTCTGGGCGAACCGTTAAAGCACTTGCCAATGCTGGTGGCGCTCGAGAGCGTCGTGAAACATCTTCCTGAGGGGATTGCGGTTCTCGATGCGGATTTGAAGATTCAATGGTGCAATGATCAATTTCTGGCGATGTCCGGCCGCTCCGATTCGGGATTGGCTGGGTTGCGTGGCGTCAGTTTTGATGGGGCGTTTGCGGATCTGCAAATCATTGGCCCGGATTTTTCTCCGTTCCACAACGCCTTAGGATCCGGGGCAACATCACAAACGAAATGCCGCACCGGAGCATCGACTTACCTGGATGTGGTGGCAGCACCTGTATTTGCGCCGAGTACAGCACAGGCGTCGATGGTGGTCGTGACGGTTCGTGATGTCTCGTTCGAGTACCAACAGCGGGAAAAACTCCGCGCCATTCACGAGGCGGGACAGGATCTGGGGGACATTGCCCCGGAAGATTTGATGACGATGTCCGTGGACGCGCGGAAAATTCTGTTGCGGGAAAAAATCATCCAGCACACCAAGGATGTTTTGAAGTTCGAGACGATTGAAGTTCGGATGTTGAACGAGCGAACCAATCGGTTGGAACCCCTGCTGAATGTCGGGATGCTGGCCGAGGCCGCCGAGCGAGAACTGTTTGCACAGATGACGGGCAACGGCGTCACCGGGTATGTTGCCGCAACCGGAAACAGTTACCTCTGCCGTGATACCGCCGACGACCCCCTGTATTTGAAAGGGGTTGCGGGTGCGAGCAGTTCGTTGACGGTTCCGATCAAGCGAAACGAGCGGGTTTTAGGGACGTTTAACGTCGAAAGTACACGTGCCAACGCGTTCGCTGAGCAGGATCTGCAGTTTCTCGAGCTGTTTTGTCGTGATCTGGCCGTCGCGCTCAACACACTGGAACTGCTCGTATTTGAACGAGCGACGGTTGTCTCGGAAAGCTCTGCCGTGTTGTTGCGCGAGGCGGCAAAGCCGGTTGATGAAATTTTGAATGACATCGCTTGGTTGAAGGATAAATTTGTGGGATTCGACCCACAGGCCGCAGAACGCTTGCAGCGGGTTTTGTCTCAAACACTCACGATTCGACAATTAATTTTCGGAATCGGGCAGAAATTTGTGCCGCATGCTTCTGTCTCCAATTTCATGCCAACACCCACCAATTTTAAACTGCGAGGAAAACGGATTTTAATCGCGGATAATGATCAGTCCGTAAGAGAAACGGGTCGGGAACTGCTTGGACGCTATGGTTGTGAAGTCGAAACGACCGAAAATGGTGAGAAAACGCTGATGATGATGCGCAGCTACCACTACGATGTTGTTCTTTACGATGCGGAAATGTCAGATATTCATTTAATCGAGGCCCTGGAAAAAATTCGGGAAATTTGTGCGGATGTGCCGGTGATTCTGATGAAAGGGTTTGGTTATGATGGCGCACACCGGATGGTGAAAGCACGCCAAAAGGGCTTTAAATTAGCTCTTTACAAGCCATTTCGACCGGATTTGTTGCTGGCCGAGCTCGAAAAGGCATTAACGCCACCGGACGCGGGTGGGGTGGGTGGATAAGATTTCTCGAGGGAACCATCAGACAGAAACGTCTGCTGAACCGGAAATAAACGAATGGATGAATCAGGCTGGTCACCGATTGTTGAACTGTTGCGAACGAGTGATATACTCTCGGGATGGAGTCGGAAGATGCATTCGTTTTGAAGCGTTTTCGGCGTGGAAATTTGTTTGGGTGACGTCGGTGACGTTGCTTCCGCACACATCGACTGCCATGAATTGGTTGCCTTGCGAGTGAGACCGTCAATGACCGCTGCTGCATCCCCTTCTGTTTCCGCCGCTGACAAAGACTTGACTGCCGACAAAACGGCAGCTCGTGGACTCAAAGGGGTGGTGGCCGCAGACACAAATATTTGCGATGTCGATGGCGATGCCGGAAAGCTCATTTATCGTGGCTATAACATTCACGATCTGGCCAAGCAGAGTTCCTTCGAGGAAACCGCTTACCTGTTGTTTAAGGGTGAGCTTCCCAGCTCGTCGCAGCTGGCAGAATTCAATCAGGTCCTCGTGCATCATCGCGAAATTGAGCCGCAGGTGCTGGCCTTCCTGAAAACGCTACCCACGAACACTCCCCCGATGGCCGCACTCCGATCAGCGGTGTCGATGTCGAGTGCTTATGACCCGATTGCTGAGGACGATTCGCCATCGGCCAACTTCGAAAAGTCGATCCGTTTAACCGCAGAAATGACCACAATTGTGGCTGCGATTCGCCGCATTCAAGCGGGACTGGAACCCGTTGCACCCAGGAACGATCTCAGTCATGCCGCCAACTTCATGTACATGCTGAACGGGAAGGCCCCCTCGACAGACGCCGCCAAGGCCATGGACTTGATTCTGATTCTTCATGCCGAACATGCATTAAACGCCAGTACATTCGCCGCACGCGTGATCGCCGCCACCCTTTCCGATATTTATTCGTCAGTGACCGGTGCCATTGGGGCACTCAAAGGTCCGCTGCATGGTGGGGCCAACACAGAAGTCCTGAAAACCCTGATGGAGATCGGCGAAGTGGAAAACGTCGTCCCTTGGGTCGAGGCGGTCCGGGCCAAAAAAGGAAAGTTCATGGGCTTCGGACATGCGGTCTACAAGGTCGAAGATCCCCGCGCCATTCACCTGAAGGATCTCTCGCGTCGACTGGGAATCGAAAATGGCAATACCAAGCTCTATGACATTTCGATTGCCATGGAAAATGCAGTGATCTCCAGCATCCATAAAAACTGCAATGTCGATTTCTATTCGGCCAGCCTGCAGTCCTACATGGGAATTCCAGGCGATATGTTTACCTGTGTTTTTGCTGCCAGCCGGATCGTTGGCTGGTGTGCACACATCCTCGAGCAGTTGAGCGACAACAAGATTATTCGCCCGTCGTCCAATTACATCGGCCCGGCAGAACGCCCCTACCTTGTGATGCAACAGCGATAATTCTCACATCTTAAAGTGGAATGTGCGTCGCACATAACGCCAGATCCACCCGAAGGTCGAGCGATTAACCGCCATAAATCGGGCTGTGCCGCGAAGATTGGTGAGCAACAAATCGGGGGCTTCATCCAAAACAATCGTGGCTTCGTAGGCCGATTCCTGCAGCTGTTCGCGCCCATCCCGATCGGATGTGGTGGCAAGCAGCCCACCGTTTTTTGTCGCCATATTGGGGGGAACAAAATCGGTGTGGGCCGAAGCGATGTTGGTAATTTTGCCTCGAAAAACCCGACCGGGAAGATGATCAAACATTAATCCGACATCCGTCTGCGCGGAAACGTCATTGCGGTCAGCCTGATCCAGATAAAGCAGTGCCTGCACGCGATGATTCGGGGCAATGCTCATGAGCTCCGTCCGATCTTCGAGAAAGGCCCCCTGGTTTTTTTTGTCCAGTGGGGTTCCCGTCCAACTTCCGAGGCGAACTTTGGCCTGCTGAAGTTTCGGGGTGGGATGGCGAGGGGGGGCGACCACGGTCCCAGCGATCGGAGATTGGACCGTCAGATGTGCCATTTTCTTGTCCAGCTCGACCTGCTGCTTATTGATCGAATCCAGGATCTTATCCGCCATTTCCATCTCAGAATGATCGTCGATGATCTGGGCATTTTGCTTCACGGTCAGTTGAATGTCTTTTTGCATGGTCAGCCGCCGCTGCGATTCTTCCAGTTGAGGATCCGAAAGCTCGGCCAATAAATCACCCTTTTCCACGATATCGCCAGGGAACTTGTGCAATTTTTTTAATTCACCCGGAACTTTGGTCACAATATGCTGAACTTGGTCTGGTTCGATGCGAAATGCCGCCCACTGAATAAATGGAACTTCGATCATTCCCAAGGGGATGATCAGAGCCATCATCACCGCTGCAGACAGTGCCAGACGCCATTTCTGGATCGGCTTTTCACGGGGGGCTGACAGCAGTTGATAGGCACCGATTGTCATTTGAATCATGATTCCTGAGATCGAAAAGAAGGCCATCGACTGACCGAGACTTTGTAACCCGTACGGCTTCAGTACCGTATACAAAAACATCAAGATACCAAACAGCACAAACCAACCATAGATTTTCGAAGCAATGGCGTAGAGGATGAACCAGTGACGGTTCGTCTGCGGCATGAACGGATCGTGACGAGGTTCAATCCCCAGGCAAAGCTGCGCCAGCCACTCCTGGGTCAACTTGTCAGCCTTTGGTCGCAAGTTGGGGATTTCCAGGAAATCACTCAACATGTAATACCCGTCCAGCCTCATCAGCGGATTGGCATTAAAGATGACGGTTGTCGCGGTGGTCACAAAAAAAACATTCAAACACAAAAAGTGGAACAATCCCGGTTCGGTCATCCACCAGAAGAAGATTGCAAACGCAGAAAGGACGATTTCAATGATCATCCCCGCCGCACCAATGAGGATTCGGGACCATTTATTTCTGAGCATCCACGAATCGGAAACATCGCAGTACAGGCAAGGACTTCCGACCAGCAGCATGACCCCCATTTCATGACATTCACTGCCAAACATTTTGCAGGAAAGTCCGTGACCAAATTCATGAATCATTTTCGAGCAGGCGAGTGTCATCCAGAGGAAGATCAGGTTCGGCCAGCCGAAGAACTGATTAAAGGCGGGAAGTCCCGCTTGAAATGCGTGAAACTGAATCGCCAGGAGCAGCCAGGAACTCGCCACAAATGCGATGGCGGCGCAGGCCGTGATCGGATGAAACATCCACCGCGTCCAAGGGACCATCCCTTTGAGGAACGAATCGGGATCCCAGCCTGGCAAACGGAGCGACAAAATGTTCGTCAGGCCACTGAGAAACTTCTGTCGCTGTTTTTTTCGTTTTTGATCAATGCGCGCGGTCGCCTGTCCGGGGCGAAGGCTGTAGGCGAGACCTTTCTGATGCAGGTCTGAAATCAGCAACTGCGTATCAGACAGGGTTGGGCTGATGGCCGGGAACTCACGAACCAGTTGATCGCGAATGGATTCAAGATGTTTCTGGCCATTCAGGAGCGTCAGCACGCGATACTGGTCTGCGCGAAGCCGGTGGTAAGTTAACCCCACCGGGTCCTTAATCACGTAATGGGTCACCCCTTGAAAATCAATTTTTTTGATAACGAGGTCTCGACGCCCCAACAATGGCACCGGGCGTTGAGAAGATCGTAGTTCCTGACTGGGGGTCGCCATCGACATGAATTCGTCATCCACAAACGACTGGTTCGAGTTCGAATCGGTTACTTCGCGACAGGTTCCGGAGTAATCTCAATTTCCATCGCCGCTTCAAAGCCTTCACGAAGCAGATATTCCCCATGAATGGTACTGACTTTGTTTTGAATCTCGGCAGAAACGCGAGTGGTCAAATCAAAGGGGTCTGACACCTTGGCGACAAAGGTCAAATTTCCCTCGAGAATCTCTGCCTGATCTCGCTTTCCCGCAGCATCCACTGGCCAAACTCGGACACGAGCACCTTTTTTGACCAATCTCAGGTCCTTTGCGGCGACATACCCTTCGACCTTGACGCGTTTCTCATTCAAGATTCCAATCACCGGTTCCCCTTGACGGACCGCTTCTCCCACTTTTTTGAATACTTTTTGAACTTCACCTTCAAAGCCAGCACGGATGGAGTAGGTTTCTAATTCGGCGGCAGTCACTTTGACGTTCAGTTGATTTAATCCCAGCTCATGGATCGCATGATTCATTTCATATTCCGCCTTTTTTTCCGCCAACTTGGCTTTGTCGATCTCCGCGAGGGGAACTGAACCCATCCCTCCATTTTTTTCCGAGTTTTGATTGATTTTTTCCATTCGATTCAACTCTTTTTCGGCGGAATTTTTGGCGACGGTCGTGTAGTCCACCGCATATTCGATTGCCGCTTTTTTCTCGGCCGACGCCAAGTTCGCCTGTGCCACATCATCGATCAAGACGGCCAGCACGGCTCCCTTGGTGACCTGGCTTCCTTCCTGACATTCGAGCGTTTTAATAATCCCTGCCCGGTCAAATCCCACGATCACATGTTCGATAAATGTTGTGTGGCATTTTTCCACATGAATTGGAGGTCCCGCGGGCCGATCCAGCCGTCCATCCACAGCAAACGCCGTTGCGAAAACCGTTAAACAAGCGAAACTCAGAACGTTCGCAGCTTTCATATTGAAATTCCGTCATGTGTGGAGATCTGAATGCACCCAACACTTCTACGCACAATCGGTGATCATGGCAAGTATGGGCCTGAATCTTACTCAGTTTTTATCATGAGAATCCCCATGAATCCCTGATAATCCGCTCGACCCATGAATCCGCTCTTGATACGTCCATCGTCCAGAAAACACTCACGGAAACGTGATCAAAATTGCCATTTTTTCAGAAATGGTTGTTGCGAGAAAACGTTTCTGGCACGAAACAGGTATCTTGTAGAAGATCCCCAAAGCCCAATGAGTCTGACCAACGACAGGATTCGGTTGTTCGGATTGAAAGACCTGGAAATTTCTCGGTGCCACGGTTTTGGCAATGGGGAAACGAGTTCCCGTTCGATATACTCTCGTGTTTGTGCGAAATTTGATGACCTTGACACTGACAGCCGCAATACTATCGCGGGGGTCTGGAACACCGTCCCCCAAAATCTTTTTTTGAGGAGTTGATTCGTGGCTGATCGTGATTTTTCCCGATTCCAGAAGAAAGTGATCCAGCGTTATTACGATAACCGTCCTGCACTCGACGAACAACGACTGGCCGAGTTGGCCACCGAACTGTATCTCGCAGCCGATAAGAAAAAACCCAAACTTTGGGAATCCGCCAAAGAATTGATGGAGCGGTTGGGAACACCTCCGTCGCGGGTCGAGCATGTGATCAAAACGGCTGACCCCGCGCAAGTGGCCGAGGTGGTCAAAGATATTCAGTCAGGCAAGATTCGCCCGAAACCAGCAAAGAAACCCGAAACGCCCGCTGAATAGTCGACGGGGTCGACCACGCCTGCATCCCCCAACGACTCGGAATCAAAAGTCGACCTGAATCCGACTGACATACAATTCGGCGGTACTGTTCCCCTTTTGCGTGTTGTCCAGCATCGCATGTATCCAGTTGACCTGGAATTTCGTGTGTTGATTGAGGTACCAGTTCACCCCCACCGTCACGTCGCTAAGTACTCCATTTCCCGAGTTACTCGTCCCCGTGAAGGTGTTGGTCACACTGTTGTAGTAGTGACCATTCAGTTTTGAGGGGTTCGTCAAATCGACCGCCGACCAGCGTGTCACCAGACTCCAGGCTCCCCAACCCCGAATTCCATCACTTTTCAGCGGAATAAAGTCCGCAAACGGAATCGGATTCTTGAACGAACCAAGCTTCTTATCGTAGCCACGGTGCTCGCCCGTCAGGCGATACATCCCTTCCACGTAGGCCCCCTGGTAAAAGATGGGGCCCACGACACTTTCCACCACCGTTGCCATGTATTCGGACTGTAAGCTGAACGCTCCCGATTGATAGACGGTTTCAAGTCCCACGAGATTGAAGTTGTCCGCCTGATAACGGCCTGTATCGA
>JBIKZJ010000541.1:0-3812 GCA_044354755.1 Schlesneria sp.
TGTATCGACAAACAGGGGAGTTCCGTTGACGCCGGTGCCAAAATTGGAGCTGAGTTCTGGATAGCCCAAGTAAAATTCGGGGGTGGTACGAGCCTGGTAAAAGGGCTTGGGACTTCCCGCATTTCCAGGGGCACCACTACCTGGCGAGTTATTGGCTCCGAGTTGACTGTAATCATACGAAAAACCAACGTGCCACAAATAGCGGTCTTCCGCGAACTCATCATAATACAGCAGATGCGTCAATCGCGTGGAAAACGAATACCCGCCAATATTGCCGAAGTCGGTTGCGTAACGAGAATCACCAAGCGGAGCATCGTTGTACCCCCCTGTGCGAAAGAGGCTGTATGCCCAATGTGTCCGTTCGTCATCGGTATTATTCGAGGCCATGATACCCACACGGCGAAACGGCACGAATGCCAGGAACGGCAGTGATCGCTCAAGAAACGCAAGATTCCGAAACCCACTCATCGCATCCACGCTGAACGGTTGCAGAAACTGCCCGGCGCGAACCGCACCGAAAAAAGGGAGATTCCCCTGTTCAACGTAGTTATCAAAAAAGCTCGGGCGTCCCGCTGTCGCGAAATCCATTTCGAACTGGTACGAGGTGAACTCAGCCACCTTGCCATTCACGGCAAATCGAGCCCGCCGGAATCCTGTTCCATCCTGAGCGTTTCCGACGGTGGCGATGTTTTCTGGGCTTTGCGAGTAGAATGCCGTATCCAGCTGCAAAAATCCGGTGATTTTATGCGTCGGAAACTCGCCCGCTTTTTTCGCATCGGCTTCATCCCGTTTCTTCAACTGCTTCTCAACATCCGTTAACCGCTTACGAAATTCCGCCGCCAGTCCCGGGGCGACGAGATTGTCCTGAGATTTCTTCTCTGAAGGAATTGAATCCGCATCCAAATGGCTCGACAATTCAAGCGGATTGCTGTCGTGGTCCTCGTCGCCGTCGCCGTCGCCATTTTTCTGCGTCGAATAGCGGGAAAGTCGTTCGGAAAACTGACCCGCGAGGGTCTGTTTTTCCAGAGCCTCCGCACGATCCTCGGTGAAAATCGAGCGAGTCGCAGTCGACGTTTGTGCTCGTCCGATTGTCGGTGAACCGGCCAGACATAAGCCAATTCCCAGGGCAAACAACCAGGCAGAGGGCCATGGCGTCCGGGGTTCTGTTAAACCGCGCTGATCCCTGCCATGGAAAGCGAGCCATACGTACTGGCGGACAAAGCTCCGCATAACAAAGATGCCCCTGCATTTCAGCAGCCAATCTACGACAGTTTGATTGCTGACGCGGATGTTCAATGGCTCGCTTCATTCCAAAACGGTTTTGATCTGGTTTCTACCGAATTCTGCTGTCTGCGAAAAACGTACCCTCACCGTAACCCTGCTGTCTGTATCGGATGTATCGGTTGTATCGGTTGTCAAATTAAGGACGTGGGTGAGAGGAAAGCGATTATGCTGGAAAAAAAGATTCCAATCCGCAGCCCAGGACGACGCAAAGCCCCGATTTTTCGAGATTGAGGAAATCCTATGAACGCATTCCGAGGGGATAAAACCTCGATGAGTGCTGATCACGACCTGACCGCATCATCGGCGGATTCAACCGGTAGACGAAGGGCTCGCCGAGAATTTTGGGAAACTCATCACCAAGTTCGTAAATCTCAGGGCAACTGACTTCCCTTCTGTAGGTTCATCGATATACTCCCTCTGTCGACGCCGACACACTGACGCGGGGTGGAGCAGCCCGGTAGCTCGCGAGGCTCATAACCTCGAGGTCGTAGGTTCAAATCCTGCCCCCGCCATTTATTGGTTTGGTTAGAAGGTTGTTCGGTTATCAATTTAACCAAATGAGGCATTCGAGAAAGCCGACGTGAAGCGGAAACGCAACACGTCGGCTTTTTTCGTCGCTCCCGGCAACCTGTCGGCCTTCGATCACGCTCTGCAAATCCATGATCTGGCCTCACCTCTTACCAAAATGGTCCATTTCCGGAGGCCAAAAATCGAGAGGGACACGCAGAGTTTCTGGGACACTTAAACTGCGGGGTTAACGACTCTGGGCGATACCCTGTCTGCCTGAATCCGGATTCTTTTTTCCACGAGTCAACCTCATGGCGTGGTCCCAGCCAGCGAACGTTGACCCTTGGGTAGTCACATTCAGCGACAGGTCGTTGAGGTCGAGAATGACCAGACCCGCCTCGAGTCCAACTCGTTTGTTGCCATCGATGAACGGATGGTTTTGAACGAAGTGGTAAAAGTACACCGCAGCCAATTTAAAGAGACCGCCGTGTCGATACTGCCCGCCGAATTGCGATTCCGGCTGTCCCCGCGCTGACTATCGCAAGCCAAGGTCACGAAAACCCGATATCCCGCCGTAGTTGGCAATCTGCTCGGTCTGGGAATTGATGAGCTCACTGAGCGTCAGGAACTCTGGAGTCAGAGTCTACTCCGCCAAACTTTCAAACGCTTTCTTGTGCCGGGTATTGACCGTGACTCGTGCCGGCGCCACGCGCGATCCAAGGCCGCCGAAAAGGTAACTTCCACTTAAAGACGTTTGTCGCATGTGTCCGAGTGCATCCATCGTCACGCATTCGCCTCAGAACAGGGACCAGCTGGTCGAAATACTTGAGGCCGACGGAATCTTTCACCGTCGATTACGGCGGCGAGGTCGTATCCTCGGCTTCCTGTAGCGTGTCCATACGCCAGTTTCATTCAACGTGACCTCTCGCGCCAAAAGTGTGCCGAATATCGTTGTGACCGCTCCCCTGGTTCCCCATTTCTTGGACACCAGAGATTCAATGAAAACAGAATACTTCGAAAATTTGAATCAAACCACTCTGTTTTTTGAAATTGTTATGTCCCGGTGGGCAGTCTAACCTTTGCAACCGAGCCCCATTTTCAGTTCGTTGTTTGTTCTAATTTCCGAGATCGAGCTTTTTGTCGGCTCGCGGAACACACCTTCCGGAGAGAAAGAGATTCCTATTTGTCATGGCGGTAGAACCTCTGAAAACTCTCAGGAACTCCCATCGAGGCTCCCAAACAGTTCTCGACCGCGGGTCATGCTCGATGAATCCGAGTTGCTGCACTCCGACAGGAGACTCTCTCCCGAGTTTCCGTGAAAAGATGATCACAGATTCAGTGAACAACACTCCGAGAGTTTTCAGTTTCATGGTCGTGATTGCAACTTAAAAATTCCCAAACTCGAATTCACGGTGGACCTTTTACAGTGGTCAATTTTACAGTGGTCAATTTTACAGTGGTCAATTTTACAGTGGACAATCGTTCTGGAGATTTCGGGGCGATTGACGCCGACCAGTCGAAATTCCATTCAGGTAAGTAATCTGTTTCCAGTTGTTCTGGCAAACTTTTTGGTCGATTCACATTTTAAGGGGTGAGGAAAGATTATGTTGGCTTATTCCAGGGTCAAATCCGCAAAAACGCGCCGAAGCACAGGACGAGACGCGTTCACGCTGATTGAGTTGTTGGTCGTGATCTCCATTATTGCGGTCCTGATCGCACTTCTTTTGCCGGCCGTGCAGCAGGCTCGCGAAGCAGCGCGAAGGACTCAGTGCCGGAACAATTTGAAACAGTTGGGATTGGCGGTCCACAACTTTGAAAGTACGTACGGCAAGCTGCCCTACGGTATGTTGCGCAGCGATGGCTCGCGCTGGGGCCACCCCGCGTTCGGCACCTTTCCGGAACAGAATCGACGGTATGCGTTGCACGTCCAGTTGCTCCCCTACATGGACCAAACGAATTTGTTCACTTGGTTTGATCAAATGGTGTTTTCGAATAACCAGAAGCAACGCAATTCCGACGGC
>JBIKZJ010000008.1:0-40627 GCA_044354755.1 Schlesneria sp.
CTTTTCCCAAACTCGCAGAAATTCTTTGCGAGCTGCGGGGAGACCGCTCTGTGGATAGCTGGTCAGGTCAACACCCATCAACTTCGCCGAATCGGCCAGTTTTTGTTCATCTTCTGCCGAGAAGGGTGTTCCGTCTGTGATCAGGGCATCGAGCCGACGAACCCAGTAATCGACCAGTGCCCCGGCATCATGACCGAAGATCGGTGCAAACTGAGATTCGCGGTAATAGGGAAAATGTCCACTGGTTTCGTACAGATCGACCCGGCCGATATGGGGTGAATAGACGGGTTGATAGCCACGGGCGATCAATTCTCGTTTGATAAATTCTTCGAGTGTCGCCCGAATCATGGCTCCTTTGGGCAACCAGAGACACAGCCCTTGGCCCACTTCCTGACTGATCGTGAACAGATTGAGCTGTTTTCCCAAGACGCGGTGATCACGGCGTTTGGCTTCATTGACCTGATCGAGATAGGCATCGAGGTCTTTCTGAGAGAACCAGGCGGTTCCGTACAGGCGTTGTAATTGCTTGCCACTGGCGTCTCCCTTCCAGTAGGCACCCGCAACCGACAACAGTTTAAAAGCCTTGACCCGTTTGGCATCGGGAATATGTGGCCCACGGCACAGGTCCACAAATTCTCCCTGACGATAAAAGCTGACAGTCGGATGACTGGCAAGACCGGTCTGGATATGTTCGACCTTCAGTTTTTGCGACATCCCATCAACCAGCTTGAGGGCTTCTTCGCGGTCGCACAGGAATCGTTCGAACGGTTCCGCCTGATTGACGATTTGCTGCATCTCAGCTTCGATCCGCGGAAAATCCTCTTCGCTGATCGTATGCGCACACGAGATATCATAATAAAACCCATTGCCAGTGGTTGGTCCGAAAGCGAGCTCCACATCGGGCCACAACCGCATCACCGCTCGTGCCATGATGTGGGCGGTCGAGTGCCTGAGGATCGCGAGCGAGGCGGGATCTTTTTCGGTCAAGAGTTGCAGCGGAATGGGCCGGTCTTCCGTCACATCGGCGAGTGGCCGCATGAGATCCGTGACCTGTCCCGCCACGACCGCTCCGAGTGCAGCGGCAGCGAGTCTTGGGCTGATGGCAGTGGCCACATCAAACGCCGAGGCGTGATCAGGATAGTCGACAAGAGAACCGTCTGGCAATTGAACTTTTAACATCGCGAGGACAATCCTATACAAAGGGATTGGACCGAACAATCGGCAAAAAAATCCGAAATGGCAAGCCGCATCAGTGCGGGGCGGTTATAGGAACCGGATCCCGTCCCGTCAACGTGGGGAATCCCACGAGACGGTTTTGTACGGGATTGAAACGACGTTGGAAACATCATCGCCAGGGGAATCGAAAGGGCTCGGGCTAAGCCTTTCCCTTGCGTTCCGTGAGTGGCTGTTTCCATTGCTTTAATTGGTGTCGAACTTCTTTCAGACTGAGTGGCGGAATCGGGAGATGCAACTGGGGTTCAGAATCCGGGGGAGTTGTTTCCCCTAATTCGAGGACTCGATTGAGCTCTTCTTCGAGTGTTCGCAGCCAGGCAGGAATTTCGATTCCTGATCCCGAAGTCGTTTTCAGGTAGTTTTCGACGGCAATTTCGAGTGCATCAAATGCCAGAGAAGGTTTGCTGCCTGCTTCGGCATCTTCACACGCAGGCCGAATCCGCGCCAGCATGTGATTGACGGAAAGCGGCTTCACGAAACGCTCTTCCAGATGATTCGCCACCGAAGGCATTTTCATCCCGTATTTCTTTTGCAACTGTTCCAGGTGCCGCAGATGATTATCCGCCTGCTCTTCGGTTTTCAGGGAAATCACATCTTCCCACATCGTCGCGGCTTCCGTTTTTCCCAAACGGGTCAAGACTTCATGAGCAACCGCTGCGGGAATCATGTTCCAGGCATCGCGATCGTAGGTCGTTTCCAGCCTGAGAAAATCGAGCAGCGAATAAAAATGTTCGCCGTAATCCGACTGGGTTGTCGTCGTATTATATTCAAGAAATCGATCGAATTTCTCGACCACAACCTGGTAAATCAGGTTCAATTGCTCTGCCGCTTCGTCACGATCCAGATTTCCGTTGCGGATGTCTTCCAGCAATTTAATCGGATGGAGCGGGTCTTCGTTTTGCGCGAGGTGATCGAGGAAACGCTCGACTCCCCCATGCAGGATGGCGCGGACATTTCCCAGTGTCAGCAGTCGCGCATTCAAAATGTACGAGCCATAAGTTTTGACGAAATCTGCGGTTTCTTCCCAAAGCGGCTCTAATTTGAGTGCTTCGACCGTCGAAAGCCGCATCGTATTGCTGTGCTCGTTCCACTGATCGTGATAATTGGCAACGATCGAATTCACGATCTGAATCAGATCATCGTCACTAAATTTGCCCCCCTTCCAGTCACTGGACGCCTTAATCACGCATTCCAGCGAATGTCGCAATGCAATCCGAAAAAGTCGATCAAATTCGGTGACGGCCATCCCCTTGGGGCGGGAGGCGCGTTCCATTTGACGTGCGGTTTTGAGAAGGTGCCAGGTCTCACGCAGCATTCCCAGTTGCGGCAGGTGCGCCAGCAGGAACCGGATCACGGTCTGCATCGAACGGGCGGTCAGAATTTGCTTCGGCTCACCACCATGTTCGAGGGGAATATAGAGTAATGGCTTGGTTTGCAGAGACTTCAGCAGCCCCGGCAGAATTCGACTCACTTCTTCTTCGTTGCGTTGCATGACACCTCGGTAGATGTCGATGATTCGTACGTCATCCGCCGTTGCCTTGACGGTATCATCCGCCGGAGAGAGTGCGCAGGCGAGGCACCACTGTGCGGATCGACAGCTCAGGGCGGTTTGAATCGTGTTCTGAATGAGAAACAGTTTGGTTTGCAGTTGGGTGTCGTATTCAATATTGGCATCATGCTCGGCAGTCGTCTTGCCAATCTCTTGCTTCCAGAGGCGGTCGATGAGCTTGGTCAAGTCGGCTTGCAATTCAATCGAATGCCGCAACCAGTGACGTAATGAATCGGCCTGGGCTAAACGAGAATCGCGAATTGCATTTGACAGGGCATCGACAGGAACCAGTTCACGTTCGACCGCCAGGGTGGCCCCCATCTGCCAGAGCTGTGCGATCATTCGCAAAAACTTGAGACGCGGTTCGAGTTCGCGTTCGATCAATTCAAATTCGGTCTGACGCTGGAAGGAAGGGCGATCGTCCATCGTCTCTCCCTCTTGACCATCGTCAGCACTATCGCGGTAAACAACCCCTTCGTAGGCGGCACCAAAGAGTTTATCTTCTTCTTCGTCATCGTCCCCTTGCTCGTCATCCGCTTCGTTTCCAACCCCACCTGCCACCCCTTCATTGCGAGGGGATTCCTGGGGTTTCGGGGATTCACTCGCCACATCCGTAGATGCGGGGGCGGACCAGAGTTCACCCGCATTCGCTTCGAGGTAGTCGAACATGCGTCGAATGAGTGGCCAGGGATCGTCTTTGGCGGTTGCCCCCTTTTCGACGATAATTCCCATCCACCATAACAGGAGTTCTTCGAACGATAAGTACCCGGCGTCGAGCCCAACCTCTTCCTGTTGACTGAGCCATTGCATGAGCAGTCCCAGTGCTGCCACGGTATCGCGACGTTCGAGCAGTGCCGCGACAACTTGTGCGTAAGCCTTTGAGCTTTCAAACTGGGCGACGTGTGCCCGCCAGAACTGAATATCGCCAGCCGCTTCCCCTGCGGTCCGCCATTCCGCCAAGGTCTGTGCCACGTGTGAGGCAGACTCCAGGCATTCACGGGCTGCCACGCGGGGGAGATCGTTCACCGTCGACGAGCCGAATTTGTCCCAGAAGTCGGCCAGGGCTTCGTAACGGACCGAAATTTCGGCAGCCAGCTTGGTTTCGCCCCGTGCAGCCGCTTCTTCCCACGTTCGTGTGTACGCATCCAGTAGCGCGTCCATCATGTGCAATAAAATCTCGACCCGCTGGTCAGGTACGGTGTCTTCCCGTGCGGAAAAGAGCGGAAACAGACCCTGGAAACCGAGAATATTCCAAGGGTCGACGAGCGCCCCACATTCGATTCCGCGGTGCAGATACGCTTCCGCCTCGCTCAGCAGATGAACCGCTTCGGTGATCTTTCCCTTCTCGATCACTCGCCGAGCACTGTGAACGCGGCACAAAACCTCGCACTCAAATCTCGCCGAAGCACAGGGAATGACCCCCGCTTGCTTCAGACTCGCCTCGGTATAACCCATTCTGGCATATAAATGAGCGAGCTGTCTGCGCTGGACTTGTTGAGTCCCATAGTTGGCCAGATACATATTCAAGGATTGGCGGACGTGGCCGAATGGCTGCCGCGTCATCTTGGCATGTTTTTTCAGGCGTTTTGCCCGAGCTCCGGTGGCGCTGTCCAGTAGCCACGTATAAAACTGGTCTCGCTGCTGGGCGACACGAGGGAGCAACGAGGTCAACGATACGCTCGAGTCATGGCACTCGGGACCATCACCACTGATGGCCGAGGCCATCAGAATTGTTCCGCACAGCACCGCCGACATGTCGAACAGCACTTCCTCAGAATCGACGCGCTTTTGTTGACGCTGCCAGTCCAGCAGGGAATCAATAATGATGCGACGAATCACAAAACGGCGATAGTTTCCCTTGACATCAATCTGATGCGGGTCCCATTCTCCAAACAGATAATTCGTTCGTTTGTTGACGGGATGCGAATGATCATGAGCCCTGGGATCCAGAGCGAGTTCGTCGAGTTTATTAATGTCAAAACAGGCATCCGACAACAATTCTGCCGGAACTTGCCGCAATAATTCCAATGCCCGCGTGACGAGCAACTCGTACGGACCGTGGGCCACACCGGCATTCTTCAGGTACAGCGGCCAAGGACGGACCCGTTCATGCGAATACAGCTCCATTTTCCGGCGATTTTCCAGCACCGCGACGGGACGAAAACCGACAAAATCATTCAGTCGATGCAACGCACCGTGAATGATTCCTTGGTTGTCATCCCAGGGAGCCCCCTGCTGCAAGACGGATTCGAAGACCTTCGCGAGAAAAAAAGACTGCTCATATTCGGTGGGATTGAGATGCCCCAGCAGGTCACGATGATGAGTGTGATACGCCGGCAAAACATCCTGGAACACCAATTTCAGGATCGATTCTGCCTGTGTCACATCTGCAAACGCCGGTGCCGACTGATTCAGCTGAATCAGAAGTTGATGCAACGTCAGGGGGACATTCGCCCATGATACCGAAGCAACCAGCTCGTTGAGCTGGCGCTGAAATTTCGGATCGGGTCGCCCACCCGAAAAATTCAGGTAACCAAGTACTTCTTGGGCATTTGTCATATCGGATTGGGAAAGATTCAAAGTCCCGGTCTCCCGGCCACAGTTTTCGTTGCCGCACTCTGGCAAAAATTGCCAGATTTAAAATCGCCCTGCACCCCTGTTCTTTTTTCGAATCCGTCGATTCGTATCCAGGGAATTTCATGCCCATAGAATAAGGGACGGGATCCCCCGTTAGCAAACCCTCGCCACCCCAAAGGCTTGGGTATTCCCCGTTCCGGCGTCTGTCCGAGCCGTTTTTCTTCATCTCAAGGATCATTCCTGCCGATTGTAACGATGAGAGAAGCTACGGCGACTTTTCTTGAAAGTCTGCGGTGAAACATCCCGCAGGGAGACCAAAACAAACAACGTCAGAGGAATGGGTCGAGGATTCCCCTGATTTTTTGCACAGGATTCAGCTGGTATGGCACCCAAATCACGCTCTGGCGGCAGATCGATTGAACAGGTGATCAATGCGATTTTTGGTTCTCCCTGGCTGTGGGGGACCGCCATTACCTGCGGATTTTACCTTTCGTTGCCATACCTGCCTCTGTATCAAGCCGATATGCAGCGGTACTTTACGGCACATTGGATTGAATACGCCACCACAGGGCTGTTTTTTATCGGCCTGGCGACACTCTTCACCAAACTGAGGCGAATTCCCGCCGAACGGGGGGCATTGCAGCCAGATCTCCTGGAGGGGCTCAAGCTCGATACGGCCGACGATTCCGAGCATTGCGCTCAAAAAATTCAGGCCCATTTGGACCAAGTCGCCAAGCGAAGTGAAGAGACTCATCTTGTTCGGCGGGTCAGGGATGCGTGCGCCTATGTCACCGGGCGCGGTTCCGCCGACGGGCTCGAAGGGTATTTGACCTATCTCGCAGAACTGGGAAGCGGTCGGCTTCACGATGGGTATGCTTTAATTCGCACGATCACGTGGGCGGTGCCGATTCTCGGATTTCTGGGGACTGTGATCGGGATTACGATGGCGATTGCCAATATCACTCCGGACAAATTGGAATCGTCACTTCCCGAGGTGACAGCAGGTTTGGCGGTCGCCTTTGATACCACGGCGTTATCGCTGGCGTTGTCGATGCTGCTGGTTTTTGGCACATTTATCGTCGAACGGTCCGAGCAACAGACGCTTGATGACATTGAAGATTATGGAGTCAAGCGAATTTTGCAGCTATTCCCGAACGCAGCCAGCCCGGCCAAGTCGTCACCATTCAATCTGGCCGAACAGCAAGCGGCTGAACAACTGCTGGTTCGCTCCGAAGGGATGATTTCCTGGCAGATGGATTTGTGGCAAACTTCGCTGGAATCATTGCGGGAACGCTGGTCGGGAACGCTGACGAAACAGCAAGAATATTTGGATCAGGCCTTACAAACCGGTCTGACCAACGCGCTGGACGACCATTCGCAGCAGTTATCTGTAATTCGATCGGAATTTTTGACCGCTTTTCAATCGGCGTCAGCTTCGATTGGCCAACAAGTTGCCGAGGCGCGGATCGCCATGGCCGAACAGCAACAACAAGGTTGCGTGCAGATTGCGGCGCTTTGGCAGCAATTCCAAGGGGAGCTCACGCAAACACGGGATGAGCACCTGCGGCAGCTGTCCATTTTAACTCAAGCCATCACGACTGAAGTCGGAGGTTGGCAGAATCAACTTCAAAGCTCGACCCTGATGATGTCGAGTCAATTCCAGGAACTTCGCCAGCAGGGGGATGTGTTCCTGAAATTGACCGAAAACGAATCCGAACTCGTCCGGCTGGAAAGCCGCTTGGCCGAAAATCTCGAAGCGGTGAAAGTCGTCGAGTCGCTCGAACATACCCTGCTGAACCTGAATGCGGCTGTAAATCTGCTCACCACTCGAGCCAAATCCAAAGCCGCCTAGACCCCGTCAAAGTCCAGGAAGCGTCACGCCACCTGGGGCTGATTGCGATTGCCACGCGTTCCCCGGAGCGAGACTTCGTTCAAAGACGTTTGCTCAAAGACGATCGGCATCAACTCTGACCATAAACTGTTACGAAGATTCCGAAACTGTGATGAAGATTCGGGTGGCGGGAGAGGATCCCGTTTGCCAAACCTCCGCGACTAGTAATAACAAGTACCTCCGATGAGTCGTCGATCGAAGGAAACACTCGCCGTGCAGCTTTTTCCGTTCCTCGCCGTGCTGGTCTGCACGATGGGGGCGTTGATCTTCCTATTGCTCGTGACGACTCGCGAGATTCGTCAGCGAGTGGTCGCTTTTGCGGCTTTTCAGCGTGCTGAGCAGGAACAATCGCTCGCCGATCGCACCGCATTGCCCCTCATGAGGATTGCCGATCCTGACCCACAACCCTTGATGCGGGAATTGCCCGCAAGTGGCCCGACCGAGCCACAAGCCGTGGTGGACGATGGCTACGAGTTGGCACGCGCCCAGCGCGAGCGGGAATTGAGCGATCTCAAGGCGACCTGGCGTCAGCAGACGAATCGATTGGGCCGGGATCGCAACGAACAGCTCGATCAGGTCGAACAGCGAAAATCGCTGGCAGAAGCAGCCGAGGCGCAGACCCGGCAGTTGCAGTCTGAGGTCCATGATCTGGAACTGCAACTCGGAATCATCGCAGGAGCCACTGCGGCGGCAGAGACGCTGGGGGATGACACCGAACGGATCCTGATCGAGCAACAGATTGCACAACTGAAAAAACGCCTGCTGGCTGCGCAACTGTCCGATTCGACGCAGAAAAATGACCAGTATCAAGTGATTCCGTTCGACTCCCAAACCGGAACCACGCGGCGGCCCATCTTGATTGAATGCACGGCGGCTGGAATTCGATTCCTGCCGGAAGATATCTTGATCACGGCCAAAGACATGGAAGGGTTTAATCCCAAAGTGAATCCTCTGGCGGTCGGAACAGCCGCCCTGATCAATTACTGGACGGCTTGGAATCTGAATCAACGACACGCCCATGCCGAGGCAGAGCCTTATGTGCTGCTGTTGGTCCGACCCGATGGCGTATTCGCCTATTACGTCGCACTGAAGATGCTCGAACCGATTCGCACGCCTCAGGGCTACGAGCTAATCGAGGAGACCACAGAATTGAAACTTCCTTCCACTGATCTCGGCGCAAAAATGGCCTGTCAGACCGCGATCGATCGGTTGTTGTCCGAACGGGAAAAGTTCGCCCGTGCAACGGGCCGCAGTGGTGCTGCCAAGGGTCTTTCAGGAGCAAGCCCCAATCAGCGAGGGGATTCTGCGGGGTCCCAAGCGAGGGGTGATGGCCGCGATTCGCAGACGGGTGCCGATCGCCCCAGCCGCTCGAATGGCAATCAATTCAGCATGAATGACATTCAGGGTGGCGAAGAGACCGTGGGGTCTCGCAGTTGGGAGCGGATCGAGAACTTCCAGGGGAAGCCGCGCGCAGGGCGTCGGACAGAATCCAGCATGGGAACCGGAGATTGGGAAACCGCGGATCGAACGTCAGGTCCACAGGGTTCTGCTGCACAGGGTTCTTTTGCACGAGGTTCGACTTCACGAGGTTCGACTTCACAGGGGTCTGCCTTCGACGGATCGGCTCCTCGCGATGAAACTCCATTTGATCCAGCAGATTCCACCGGTTCCCCGGTCGCTGCGAGAAAGAGCCCGGCGACGGAGGGTCAGCGGAATTCCTCTTTACCACGCAACGGGCTACCGGGAAAAGGAAACTCGTCGGGGTCTGAGAAATCCCGTACGATCGAAAACGCGTATTTGCAGGAGGGTGCGGATGAGTTCGAACCCGGAATGCCGATTGGTGAGCGTCCTGGCCGCAAACCGAAACGAAAACCTGCGAACTCGGAAGGGATGGCAACAGACGCTGGGCAAAACGGGGAGGTCGCGGGTGATTGGGAGACCGCCGAGGATTCAGCGGGTGTCCCCCAGGATATTCCCCAGAATGGTGGTGCGGCCGGTCATGGAACACGTTCTCGAGATTCCGATTCGTCCTCTTCGTCCTCAAGATTTTCTGACAATTCCTCATCGGCAAGCCGTTTCTCGCATCAACCCAACAGTGCCACCCGAGCCGCACGTCCGGGGGAAACGCCGAGCAAATCGAGCGATCAGGCGAACAAGCCCCTCGAACCCGAAATGCTCGCCGGCCACCGCTGGGGTTTGTGTGACCCTGGTGCGGGTATCGGGTTTGAACGGGAAGTCCGCGTTGATGTCGCTCAGGACGAACTGCGAATTGCCGAAAAGCATTCCGTTCGGGTTGGTCAGGGGGAATCCAAACAAGAAACACTAGAGATGTTTGCGGCAGCCTTGGACCAGCATTCGCGCACATGGGGGCGCCCCCCACAAGGCTTTTTCTGGGCTCCCCGACTGAAATTTGTCGTCAAGCCGAATGCCAACGGACAATATGAACAGGTCAACGCCATGATGACCCGTGCTGGTCTGGCAACCTCACACGAATTTGCAGAAGACCCGAAGGGCTTGCAGTTTGGTCGAACCACACCCGCCTTGGTAAAACCGGCTGCGAAAACGGCATTTGGTGCTAAGTCAGGAGCCCGACAATGAGTCGCCGTCGCCCGAAAGGGGAACTCCAGTTCGGTTCCGATTCGTTTCTCGATGTGGTCGCAAACATCGTCGGAATTTTGATTATTTTGATCGTGATCGCGGGATTACGGGTCAGCCAAACCCCCGTCGTGCGGGCTCTCGCACCCCCCTCCCCCGCCAACGCCCCTGAATCGGGTTCGATCTCTGCATCAGGTTCGATCACAAAGGCGAGTCAATTCGAGGTTTCGCCAGGATTCGTAGCAAGTGCGGCGGAAGTGCAGGACTTGCAGATCGCCGCCAAGGAAACCGATCTCGACAAATCTCCGGTCCGTGAACCACTTCCGGAACTCCTCGTCCCAGCCGAACTGGCCGAACTGAGCGCTCGTTTGGAGGCGGAAATTGCCTTGTTGCGAGATCAGGATGCGAACCTCACCACGAAACTGAAGCAGTCTCATTTCAATCAGCAAGAGTTGATTGAACGGCAAAAAGCGATCCGTGAATTGCTGGCGCAGTCTGCGGCGGAACTTGAGGAAAATCGTAAAAAGGTGGCAGCACTTGAAACCGACCTCGAGCTCGCTCGCGAAACGCTGGTCCGATTGGCCAGACAGGTCGAAGAGATTGAGGATAAACCGCTCAACATCAAGACGCTGGAACATAAGATCACACCCGTCAGTCGAGTCGTGCTGGGGAAGGAAAAACATTATCGTTTAGAGCGAAATCGTGTGGCCGAAGTCCCGGTTGATGAGCTCGTTTCCAGGCTGAAAGAACAGATTGACCGCCGCAAGGACTGGCTCGTGAAGACCCGGCAACATCAGGGGTTGATCGGTCCGGTTCAGGGATTTCGCATGCAATATCTTGTCCACGTCGAGACCCTGTCTGGTCTCGAAGAAATGAAAACTGGCCATGGCGGATACCGGATCAGCCTTTCGAATTGGGAAATTCACCCCGAACCAGAAACCCGCGGCGAAACCGCAGAGGTGGCTCTTCGGAAGGGATCCCAATTTTATCAATCCATCCTCGGTGCCGCCCCGGATACCACGCTGACATTCTGGGTCTATCCGGACAGTTATGAAATTTATCGAAAACTGCAGAAATTTACCCATGACCACGGTTTTTCTGTGGCAGGAAGGCCGCTTCCCGCAGGCATTCCGATCTCAGGATCCCCCAATGGTTCCAAAACATCCAGTCAATGAGTCTGAAAACGCTGCCAACAGAGGGAGAGATGGCACTGATGGAGAATATTCTCAGCGGTGCTTTTCTCGTGGAAAATTGTTGAAATCGCGAAGCGGACAAATTTGAAGTTGAAGCAGAGTTGACAGTTCAATGACGACTGCAATAATCAAAGACTTCTTACGTGTGCCTGATTCAAGGATGGTTATTCGCCGGATTCGTCAATTAAACCTCGGGCACACAACGGCGACCTCTAAGAATTCCGATGAATTCTCAGAGGTCGTTTTGTTTTCGGGATTGGATTGGTCTTCCCCTGTTGTGAAACGGGGATTTCCGCAAAAAGAGCCGCTTTCTCGAAATTCTTCCCTGATTTACCCCGGAAGTTCGGGTCGAGTGGACCGTGGAAATGGGTCGGCCCTCACAATTGGATTTCCTGATCATTTGACGTGATTAGGAGGGGCCGTTAGGATGATGGACCTGAGAAATGCCGCAGATTTTGCGGCACCAAGTCAATAAAACCGCCGGATTGGATTCCGGACCCGCTAGTTTTGCGTGGAGGAGTCGGTAACGTGTCAGAAATTGTGGTGAAAGATTTTCTTGAAGCGGGCATTCATTACGGCCATCGTACCAGTCGATGGAATCCGAAGATGCGACCCTACATCTACGGTCGTCGGAATCTCATCCACATCATCGATATCAAAGAAACCATTCGTGGTTTGCTGCGGGCGAAGAAATACCTGAACAAGGTTGCTTCCCAAGGAAGCTTGATCTTGTTTTGTGGTACCAAAAAACAAGCGGCCGAAACGATTCGTGACTGTGCCACTTCCGTCAACATGCCTTATGTCGACTACCGCTGGCTCGGTGGGATCTTCACCAATTTTCGCACCATGCGAACACGCATGAAGCGCTTGGAAGAACTCGATCAAATTTTTTCGTCAGGGGACATCAATACCTACTCGAAAAAGATGCAATCCAAACTGCTCAGAGAGCACCGCAAGATGTTGCGAAACATCAACGGTTTGCGATTAATGAACCGATTGCCCGAGGCGATTGTTGTTGTTGATCCGAAGAAAGAGCACAACGTGGTCCATGAGGCCCATCTTGTTGGAATCAAGGTCATCGCTCTGCTCGATACCGATTGCAATCCTGACGATGTCGATCTGCCGATCCCTGGTAATGACGACAGTATTCGTTCGATTCAATTGGTTTTGAAGCATCTGACTGCCGCTGTGGCCGAAGGCCGTAACATGGTGCCAAAGGAAGAAGTTGAGCAACCGTTGGAAGAGCAGTATAAGGCTCGTCCTTCGATTCAGTCCTGATCAGTTCATGCTGCTTGGTCAGAGATTGCCGATTTGCGGGTGAATCTTTTTTCGAAAAAATCAATGATTTTCGTTCCGCTCAATCCACTATCGGGTTCGAGCGGACGATTTTTTCAAGCTCTGTCGCAGGCGGGCGTCGATTTCACGACGCAGGTCCTGTGTTTTTGTACCGCTATTTTTTGAGGAGTGTATGCCATGGCCGAGATCACCGCGAAAGCAGTCAAGGATCTGCGTGATCTGACCAGTTTGCCCATGATGGAAGTCAAACGGGCGCTTGCAGAGGCGAACGGTGACCAGAACAAGGCCATCGAACTGCTCAAGGAATGGAACAAGAAAGTCTCGATTAAACGAGCCGAAAACGCCACGAGCGAAGGGGTCATTCTGACCGTCGTTGCTCCGGATGGGGCGCTGGCTGCCATGGTCGAGTTGCAATGCGAGTCAGCTCAGGTTGCCAAGGCAGATGATTTCTTGTTTCTGGGGAATCAACTCGCGAAGCAACTGCTTGCCGGTGCAGGTGCCGCAACGCCAGAGGAACTATTGGCTCAGCCCGCACCAGACCGTGACGGTTCGACGCTTGCCGATTTGATGGAAGATGCGGTTGGTAAATTACGAGAAAAAATCGTGCTGGCACGTGTGCTGAGGGTCACGGGTCCTGTCGGTGCTTACTCGCACCACGATGGGAAGACTGGCGTGCTGTTCGCCGCCAGTGGCGAAAATAAGCTTGCTACCGTTCTGCGTGACGTGGCCATGCATGTTGCGGCACTGAAACCAGTTGTCACACATCCCGAAGAACTCGCCGCAGCCGATGTGGCTGTTGAAAAGGAACGGCTGACTGCCGAGGCCGCTGCCTCTGGTAAGCCCGCAAATATCCTGGAAAAAATCGTCGAGGGTCGGATGAAGACCTATTACGCGGAACATGGTGTATTGGGTTATCAGTTATTTGCGAAAGATGACTCGAAGACCGTGAACCAAGCCTTGGCGGAAAGCGGCTTGAAGCCCGTTTCCTTCACACGCTGGTTGCTCGGAAACTGAACAGAAATCGGAGAAAGCCCTTCCATGGTTTCCGGGACCCCCCCCAAGTATAAGCGAGTTTTGTTGAAGCTGAGCGGCGAGAGTTTCGCTCGGCCTGGCGAGTCAGGGATTAGTCTTTCTGAAGTCAAAATCATCTGCGAGCAGATCAAGCGCGTTGTTGAGAGTGGCGTTCAGTTGGCCATCGTTTGTGGCGGTGGAAATATCCTGCGAGGCAAGGAATTCTCTTCGACAAACTCGATTGTCGTTCCGGCGACGGCCCATTACATGGGAATGCTGGGGACTTCGATCAATGCATTGGCCCTGCAGGATGTCATGGAGCACTATGGCATCCCGACGCGGGTTCAAAGTGCGATCCCGATTCCGCCCGTCGCGGAATCGTTTATTCGACGACGGTGTATCCGTCACCTGGAAAAGGGGCGCGTCGTCATCCTGGCCTGCGGTACCGGTAGTCCGTTTGTGACTACCGACACTGCAGCAGCCTTGCGTGCTCGCGAAATTGATGCTGATCTATTGGTCAAAGCCACGCGGGTTGACGGGGTCTACTCTGATGATCCCCTGAAAAACCCCCATGCGGTGCGGTACTCGGAAATTTCCTATCAGGAAGTTCTGCGACAAAACCTGCAAGTCATGGATGCCCAAGCGATCCATCACTGCATGGAGCACAACATTCCGATCGTGGTGCTGAATTATCAGAAATCCGGCAACATCGAGAGAGTGATTGCAGGTGAACGACTGGGGACTCGTGTTGGTGCACCGCCAGCAGCCTGATCCCTCGCAAAAGAGAATTCGTCTCTGAGTAGAATTCGTCTCTGAGTAGAATTCTACGGACAGATTCTTTCGTTGGCTGACCGACTTCACACCGCTATCGATTTTCGCTATTTTGAAACTTGATCGTGTGGGGTGTCGCGTTGTCTGTCAAAACCCTGCGTATCATCACTTTGCTATTCAAAACTGAGGTTGAGCTCGATCGGGCCACCCTTTTTTTACGGAGTTTTTCACCATGGACCAGGACGAAATTCTGTTGGACGCGGAAGAGCGGATGGAAAAAGCAGCCTCCGTCGCGCACGATCACTTTCAGGGATTACGAACAGGGCGGGCGACTTCGGGTTTGGTGGATTCGATTCGGGTTGATTACTATGGTTCGCCGACTCCACTCAAACAGATTGCCACGATTAGCGTTCCTGAAGCGCAACAGATTATGATTCGCCCATTCGATCAGGGGGTCATCAATGACATCTCGAAAGCGATCCAGTCAAGTGATCTCGGCCTTGCGCCGAATTCCGATGGAAAAGTCATTCGGTTGAATATCCCACCGCTGTCGACGGAACGCCGCAAACAGATGGTGTCGCGTCTAAAAGACTTGGCTGAAGACGCTCGCGTTGCGATAAGAAATATTCGTCGCGATGCGAACAAGCATACGGATACGTCCATGAAGGACAAGTTGATCAACGAAGATATCCACGATCAGCTGAAAGAGCAGATTCAGGAACTGACCAAACAATACGAAGGAAAAGTCAATTCGATGGCTGATGCCAAAGAAAAAGACATTATGGGTTCCTGAGAATTTTCGATGCGAGTTGTTCGAGGGCTTGATTTGTTCCTGAACTGCTGTCACAAGCTCTCAACGTCACAAACTCTCATCGGGATCCCCTGCCTCCTTTAACGGGGGAACATGTGGGGTCCGAGTTGAAAATTCATTTGGATTTACTCGGCAAGCGTTGGTTCTGGCGTGGGCTCCACTTCGGAGCTCGCCAATGCTGGCTGATCCAAGGAATACAGCATGGTTTTTAAAACCTTGAAGCTTAGTAGCGCACACTTTTGTCGGCTGGCAGTGAGCCGGACTTTCAGCAGTTCCAGCATCTGTTGGGCCTGAAAGTCACGCAGTTCCGCCAGCGATTTTCCTTCGATGGTCTCGCACAAAATCGATGCGGCTGCCTGGCTGATGGCACAACCTTTGCCGTTAAAATAGGCTTCGGTCACGACATGGTGATCACTCACAAGAAGTTCCAAGGTCACCTGATCGCCACAAATCGGATTTCGATCGGAATGGGAGCAGGTGGGGCAGTCGAGATGGCCTTTATGATACGGCGATTCAAAATGATCGAGAATATGGTCGTCGTACAGTTCGTCAGACACGTCGGGATTCCTGTGGAATAAGGGCAGCCCCCTTAGAGACTGTTGGAAAAAAAGGAGAGTTGAAAAAGGGGAGGACAAGCACCTCGCACTGGGTATCATTCAAGTCGATTTTTGATTGGGGTCGAAGTAAGTTCCCGTTTTTGAACAGCCTGTTAAACGGCAGCAAGACGGATTCTTCGAGATTCTAGGCCGATTCCACAGCGATTCCAAGCGGCATACGTTTCCGGTGATTCTGCGTGATTACTCTGCGTGGCAGGATCGGTCGAGATGAACATAACCACCATCGACATGAATCAATTCTCCCGTGGTATGGCTGGAGCAGTTGGAAAGCAGGAAAACCACCATGTTGGCAATTTCGGTGCAGGTGGTCATTCTCTGTCCGAAAGGGACTCGCGATTCGACTTTGCGTCGGGTTTCTTCGGGGTTCGGCACGGTTGCCAGCCAAGTCGCATACATGGGAGTCCAGCATTCGGCCACGATCACCGAATTGACACGGATGCCATATTTTTCCAGTTCAATCGCCCATTCCCTGGTCAGAGCATTCCGCCCTCCATTTGCGGCAGCATATGCGGAAGTGGCCCCTTGACCTGTTTCGGCGACTTTCGAGCCGACATTGACGATTGAGCCTTTTGACTTCTTCAATTCGGGTAAGGCAAACTGAGCCATCTCATAGTAGTGGATCAAATTTTTCCGGAGCGAAGCGATAAATCGTTCGGTGTCACCCTGCTCCAGGCTTACTCCGTCATTGATTCCCGCGTTATTCACGAGCCCCTCGATCCGGCCAAACTTTTCGACGGTGGCCTCGACCGCGCGGCGACAATCCTCGGTTCGATTCAGTTCAGCCACCACCGACCAAGCGGCATTTCCAGCCCCCTCAATCGCGCGGACGGCAAGCTGATTGTCTGCAGCATTGCGACCAACAATCACCGGGATTGCTCCTTCTGCGGCCAGCACTTCCGCCACCCCGAAGCCGATCCCTTTGGCCCCGCCCGTTACGAGCACGACCTTGTTTTTCAGCTGCAAATCCATGTTGATAACCCCTATTCCATTTCTCGTCCAAGACCAACTGCCGAGTCACGACGAAACACGATAACAGTTACCGGCGGCTGAAACGATGAATCCTCTTGGATTTCGTGGGAAAAACGCCAGTTGCTTTCAAGGATTTGTCTCTCGTTCGTCAGCCTGTCTCCATGCACACCAGTACATCGGGTCCCGTCAACCCGGTTTTGGGAACAACGCGGCTGGAATAGAACCCATGGATCTGGTTTTTCTTCCTGGTTTTCCCGTTGCCTGATTGGATTCTACGGAAAAATCTACCGCCGCAGTGATTTACGGATTTGACCGGGCCGCATGGATGCCATATCCTCAATCAAATCGAAACCTGCCGATGCTCGCCTCGCGTTTTCGTCGTGGCGGACAGGCTGACTTTGGAGACTGATTCAATGTACCGAAGAATCTCTGCTGGAATACTCGTAAACCGTATGCTGACGGGAAGCACGTTGTTGTTGTTTCCATTATTGACCTTCTGTGTTGGCGTGAGGGCTGACGAGGCAACACCGGTGGCCGAACCGATTCAGGTTTCTCGCGTCTGGACGATCCCTGAGAAGTTGGTTCTGAGCGATCTGCGCGATGCACGCAATGTGCTGGTGTTTGGTGAAACCAGCACAGGAAAAACGGTTGACCTTTCGAATGTCGCGACCAAAGTGACCGGGGCTCCCTGCGTGCGGATTGATCAGGATGGTTATGTTGTTCCTGTTGCTGCCGGGGCCGGAACGGTGGTGGTCTCTGCCGCCGGCCAATCAGTGAATGTCGCCGTTGATGTGAAGGAATTGTCGACAAAAGCAGTCGATTTCGTTCGCGATGTTGAGCCGATGCTCGCGAAGGTTGGCTGTAATGCGGGAACATGCCACGGGGCACAGCAGGGCCGAAAAGGATTTAAGCTCAGTCTGCGAGGCTACGATCCCCTCTATGATTATCGCGCGCTCGTGGACGATGTCTCGGGGCGACGATTTAATCGAGCCAAGCCGAGCGAAAGCCTGATGCTGCTCAAACCGACTCAAGGGGTTCCTCACGAAGGGGGATTTCTGTTTGATGAAGATTCGCGTGGTTACAAAGTGATCGAACAATGGATTGCCGAGGGGTGCAAGTTTAGCGAAGCCACCCGTCCGATCCGGCTGGAAGTCCTTCCCAAGAGCCCTGCGTTGGAAAAATCGGGCCAGACTCAACAGTTACAAGTCATCGCCTTTTTCGATGACGGAACGTCGTTCGACGTGACGCGGGATGCCATCTTCGAAGTGAGCAATTTTGAAGTGGCAACGGTCAATTCGACCGGCCAGATCAAGGCCGTACGTCGCGGTGAAACACCCGTGCTGGTCCGTTATGAAGGGGCTTATGCCTCGAACACGGCGGTTGTCCTCGGATCTCGGGAAGGATTTGCCTGGCAAGAAGCTCCCGAATTCAATTTCATCGACACTCGGGTGAATAGCAAGCTAAAACGGTTGAAAATTCAGCCTGCCGATCTCTGTTCGGATGCCGATTTTCTGCGTCGTGTCTCACTGGATTTGACCGGACTTCCGTCGACCAGTGAACAAGCTCGTGCCTTCCTGAATGATCCTCGTGATTCACGCACCAAGCGCCTGGCCAAAATTGACGAACTGCTGGATTCCGCCAATTATGTCGATCACTGGACACTGAAGTGGAGCGACCTGCTGCTCTCGAATCGTAAATTTATCAATGAGCAGGGTGTCTGGGCGTTCCGCAACTGGATTCGTCAGGGAATCGCCACTAACAAGCCCTACAATGAATTTGTTTATGATTTGATGACCGCCAGCGGCAGCACCCTCGAAAATCCTCCTGCCAATTATTACCGGATCGCTCGCGAGCCGCGCGAGGTGATGGAGAACATGACCCAGGTCTTCGTGGGGACACGCTTTGTCTGTGCCCAATGCCATGATCATCCCTTTGAAAAGTGGACACAGACCCAGTACTACCAACTTTCCGCCTTTTTTGGTGGGGTCGGCCGCAAGGGTGGCAAGCGTCCCGAAGAAGAAGTGATTTATGATCTCCGTTCACCAGCAAAGGTGAATCATGCTGGTACCGGTCAACCGGTTTCCGCAACCTTCCCGTTTGCATTGGATGGGGTTGATGTTTCCTCCGACGTGCTGCGAATTCAGCTGGGCAAATGGCTCACCGCACCGGAAAACCCCTATTTTGCTAAGAGCCTCGTGAATCGCTACTGGAGCTATCTGAACGGTAAGGGGATCATCGATCCGGTGGACGATATTCGGCTGAGTAATCCTCCGACCAACCCGGAACTGCTCGACGCCTTAACGAGTGATTTTATTGCTCATCAGTTTGATTTGAAGCATCTGCTGAGAACGATTACGAGTTCGCATACTTATCAACGGACGTTCGCGACGCATCAATGGAACGAAGATGACGATGTCAACTATTCGCACGCTACACCTCGTCGCCTTGCGGCCGAGCAGTTGTTTGATGCCATTATGACGGCCACGGGAGCCCCAACCAACCTGCCCGGTGTCCCCGGCGGGTTCCATGCCTCGCAGCTTCCCGATTCCTCTGCCAGCGTCAGTTTCCTGGATATGTTTGGTCGAGCCCCCCGCGAATCACCGTGCGAATGTGAGCGATCATCCGAAGTGAGTCTGGCGCAGACGTTGACCCTGATTAATGGGCCGACCATTTCGGATGCGATTGTCCATCCTCAAGGAGTCGTTGCCAAACTGATCGCGGCGAAAGCCGAGCCAAAACAGATTGTCGACGAGATTTATCTGTCGGTCTTCAATCGGCCACCAACCGAGACCGAACTTCTGCAGGGTGAGAAATACCTGACCGCTAACGGAGTCGGCGACGGTGCACAGGACTTGATGTGGGCTTTGATTAACAGTCCGGCATTCTTGTTTAATCGTTGATTAACCCCCCAATTTATCATGACGAATCAGACCTGCGAACAAGAATCCGATTGGCTTCTCGTTGCTAGGTTTTTGGAGAGTGCCGCGATGCATGTTCTTGGTCAATTGCTTAAACTCTCGGCTCGAAGACCGTCGGGTTGAAATCGGAAAGGACTCATGATGTCAATCCGAATTAAAATCAATGGGCGATGGGGATTGATGCGCGGCGGCAGAAATGGCTGGCATAAATCCAAAGGATTTCGATTTCGATGCCGGCGGATGGATTTTATCGTGTCTCAGAATTCAGAGAGGTTGGGGAGCGGTTACCGATCAAGTATTTCCATTCGACGAAAAAGCGATCGAGGAAGCGATCAATACAGACCAATTCCTACTTCCTTCCGCATTTGTTTGGATCATCAACGAATCGGGGACTCAACCACGATTCGTGACTGCATGTCCTTCAAAGAAGAGGCATTCAAATCCGGATTAGTTTGAGAACTCATCAGCAACATTGTGACGATCGTTGATCATGACGATTTGTGGAAGAATGATTTTTAAACGCCCGCTGCTACCGGGCCAGCCCAACATGATCCATATGTGGAATTGATTTTTCATTTCTTCCACACCATGATTTTTGATTGAATCATGTTGTCAGTTGCAAAACAGAAACAAGTGCCTAGGATTCCAAAAGGGATTCATCAAAACCCCAAGTTTTGATGAACCATAAGCTATGGGCCTGATTGAGCGATTGATTCCTATTTCAGGCAATTTCTCGGAATCACACTGACCGCGACAAATCGGCTTTGGATGATTGGACCAGGAATGCAATCAGATTGGTTTCGAGTTTCGAAGACCTTTTTGTGTCCGTCTGCTCTGGAACACCTCTTTCCAAAACTCATTAATGAAGGATGTCCAGATGCAAATGTTTCGTGATCGTGGTTTCCGCAAATGTGTTCTGTCGTCGGTTGTGACATCCCTATTCATGGCCGGGCTGTTCTTTGCTTTTCGCTCAAATTCCGCAGACGCTCAAAATGGGGGCGTCGCCGCGAATCCCGTCGCGTTCTTGCGTATGGGAACCGGTAAGCTGCATGCGGTTACGGTGACGCAGGCCGATCTGAACTATATGGGGTCTTGCACAATCGATGTTGACCTCTTGGAAGCGGCAGACATCAAACCGTTTCAAATGATCCAAATCACAAACCAGTCGACCGGTGCCTTTTGGCAAACCTACACCATTGCCGGGGAACGGGGGAGTGGCATCATCAGCTTGAATGGCTCACCCGCTCGTCATTTTCAACCGGGAGACAAGGCTTACATCGTGGCGGAAGGATTAGTGGATCCGAGACGCTTGTCCGAACATCGATTGAATGTTGTGTTTGTTGATGACAAAAACAAAGTTGTCAAAGTCGAACATCAAACGTTCAAGGACAAACCATGACTTCACAGCGAATCGCAATTGGACCTTGCAATCTTCCCCGGCGGTTTCCCAGTTTGTTGAATCAAGCCTTCGTCTGGTTTTCTCTGGTCACATTCACAATCGGGCTGACGAGTCCGTTCTGCGGGAACACCGCGTCAGCGGCCGAGGCCACCACAGATACGCCTGTTCCCATTGTGGTGGTGGCAGCCCACTTTTGGGATGGACTTTCGGACACCATCGAGGGCTCGACGGAAATCCTGATTCGGGAGGGGAAAATTAGTCAAATCGGAAAGAGGGTCGATCACCCAGAGAATGCACGATTCATTCGGTTACCTGACCATACGGTGACACCAGGATTCATCGATTGCCACGTCCATCTGACCCTGTCTCCGGAAAACACCTCTCGGATTTATGTCGATTCTGACACTCGGAAAATCCTCAGCAGTCTGGAACCCGCCAAGCAACTGCTGATGAACGGATTTACTACGGTTCGTGATGTCGGTTACGTGACACGGGGACACGCGTTGGGGGAATTAAAACAACTGATCGACCGGGGGACGATTGTCGGACCACGAATTATTGTGGCCTCGCACGTGATTTCTTCGACCGCAGGTCACGGTGATGCTGCGAACTTAATGTCTGAGGAATTTGAACGTTATTCTTTTGGGGTCGCCGATGGTTCCGATGCGATTCGCAAACGCGTTCGTGAAGAGATTCGCGGGGGGGCCGAGTGGATCAAGTTCGCTGCCACAGGGGGATTTTCTTCCCCCTCGGATGATCCGGCGAATGTGACCTACACCCAGGAAGAGATGGATGTGCTGGTCGCCACGGCCAAACAGTTGAATATTCCGGTAACGGTGCATGCTTATGGCGATCAGGCGGTCCAGATGGCACTCAAAGCGGGGGTTCGCTCGGTGGAACATGCCAACCTGGCTTCGGTGGAAACGCTGAAACTGATGGAGCAACAAAACATTTTTCTGATCCCAACACAATACGATTTGCTCAGCAATGCACTGAACATTGATAACGATGAATACTGGAAAAGCGCGTCCGTCTTCAAACGAAAAAAATATGTTCGCTACTCAGCAGACTTGCTGAAAACGGCAGGCAACCTCGCAAAAAGCGAGGTTAAGATCGTGTTCGGGACCGATGCAGGAATGTTTCCACATCGGGAAAACTGGCGGGAATTTCCGATGCTCGTCCGGAATGGCATTTCGCCAATCCGTGCATTGCGTGCGGCGACCAGTACCGCAGCGGAAATGTTGCAACGGGACGATCTGGGAGTCCTTGCGGTGGGCAAAGCGGCCGATCTTGTCGCGATGCCCGGTAATCCCCTTCAGGACATTGATGTCACCGGGCGAGTCGATTTCGTGATGAAGCAGGGGACGGTCTACAAATCTCCCAACAATCTGAAACCGGAATGATGTTCAGCGGAACGATTCAACTGTTTAGCGATTCCGCGACATCGGTTCGGTAGGCGGTCATGCCGGGGAGAAATCCGACGAGGGCTCCGATGGCAAACAGTACGGGAAACAACACGAATTCATACGGCGAAAACGCGCGAGGGTCGATGATCAGCCCGGTTTTTGCCGCTGCGATCGGTGCGGCGGCAAACACGAGTCCGTGACCAAGCAACAACCCCAGCAGGCCCCCTCCGACACAGAGGATGATCGATTCGGCCAGGATGATCGACAAGACGGTTCCCCGTTGAGCACCGAGCGCCCGCATAATTGCAATTTCGCGGCGTCGAGCGGACATCGAGTTGTAAATACTGACAAAGATGCCAATTCCAGAAACGAGAATGATCAACGAGGTCATCACCAACAGCAGCGATTGTGCCGGGCCGAGGAATTCTTTCAGCAACTTCTGCATCGGAACAATTGGATTGACCCCCTGCCCCTGGTTCCCTTTTTTCAGTTCGCCACTCATCAGATTCGCCGCAATTGGAGATTTGCATTGTAGTAAAATCGCGGTCACTTCTTTTTGGACTTCGGGGAGATCATGAGCATGGCCATGATGCCCGTGTTCATCGGCCGCGTCATGATCGTGAACACCGTATTTTTTCTGAATCCGGGTCACCTCGTCTTTCAGTTCTTCCCCCTGCAGCGCGGGTTCTCCAAAAAACTTCCGTTCACGTTCGATCGCTTCTTTCAGCGGTTTATCATGGCCTTGAATCTGATAAAATCCCTGCAAATTCACATAGACGGTCTTATCATGCGGAGTCCCCGTGGGGGCGAGTAAACCGACGACCTCAAATTCTTCGTTGTGAACGTGCCCTGTTTCGGCTCCCCCATGAACCAGTTTCAGCTTGGTTCCCAGGCCCCAGCCGTTGTCGCGTGCCACACGGTCGCCGATGTAGGCATCGAAATCACGGCGAAAACCATGCCCCTTCACCATGAACGGCCGCTTGGGTGCGTAATCCATATCGAAAAATTCCGGAACCGTCCCCACAATCGGAAACCCCCCTTGCTCGGTCGTATCCCCCATGGCCACGGGAATCGCCACACTGACGCGCGGATCCTTTTTCAGATCGAGATAGTAGCGATATGGCAAATTTTCGATCGGGGGACTGATGTGGTAGACGGTACTCAACACCAGTTGCAGCGGGTCACCCTTGGCCCCCACAATCAGGTCATAGTTGATCGCCCGCTGACTGAAGGTGCTTTGCAGGATTCCATAAATGACGAGCACAGCGACCATCAACATGACGCCCAAGGCAACACTCAGTGCGGTCAACGACGAGGCGAGCCCCCGCTGACGAATACTTTTCCAGGCGATCGTGGCAAGATTCACAGGTTTTCATCCGAAAAGAGACAGAATCCTCGCTGCGCAAGTTCTCGATGCCGAATTGGCCTGAGATTCAATTTCCCAGTCTACTCGATGCCGACGTCGGTGACGATTCTCAGCGACCTTGCAGCACCGGCGTTCCCATCCTTCCCGCAATTCACTTCAATCTCCCCAGTGCCAGGGAACCTCGCCAAAATCGGGCGCGGCACAAGAAATCACCTCAGCCGCTGTCACCCTGATCGCGGTCAACTCCGCATGACCCGCTACATCAGCATCACGAGTCCCTCGATGTGGCGGATCGCATTGAAAACATCAATCACTTGCTGTGCCGATTCCACCCAAGGCTCGATGGTCACCGAAACATGCCTTCCAGCAGCCGTTTCCCGCAGCGCATACGGCGCGTCGAAATCCTGCTGTAGCGTGGTTCGAACAACGTTAATGACCCGCAACGCAAAGTCGTTTTGGGTGTGACCGATGGCTTTGAAGGTGAAACGACCGGGAAACGAATGGGTTTCTTCCAACAATTCTTTGGGCGGATGCGGGTTCATAAACAATATTCCTGCGTCATGCATGGGACACATGGGACAGAGATTATGGTAGCGGCTTGATCGCGGATGTCGAATCGGAACCGGAACGATTCATTCCAAAAAAGTAGACCGGCAAGGGACGAGGATCATCGCGAACCCGCAGGAACTTTGTCTACAATTTGGTCGAGCGTCGCGGCCACCGACGCGCACTTTGGCAATGATCGGCCACTGAATATCCCCATGCCCATCGAGAACGAGTTTCATGAACAATCCGACCCCGACGTTGATTACCTTGCCGATGATGCGAGAATCGCTGTACAGCGCTGTTGTGAGCGACGCGCTGGATGGCTTGGGCTACAAGCACCAATCGCCTCGGTTGCCGCTCAGACCATTTACGACAACGGGTTTGCTGGTGGGACGCTGCAAGACAACCCTGTGGGTTGATATGGCCCATGTCGATCCAAGACCGTATGCACTGGAACTCAAGGGGGTCGATGACTGCCAACCGGATGATGTCTTGATTGCCGCAGCCGGTGGGTCGGTTCGCTCGGGGATCTGGGGAGAACTTTTGACCACGGCGGCTCAAAACCGGGGATGCGTCGGGGCGATTATTGACGGCGCCATTCGTGATGTCGGAAAAATTCGAGCGCTGCAATTCCCCGTTTTTGCCCGTGAAACCTGTGTGTACGACAGTTTAAACCGCCAGCGGGTGGTCGATCTCGATGTAACGGTGGAATTGGATGGAGTCGTCTTTCACCCTGGTGATCTGGTGTTTGCGGATGAAGATGGAGTCGTGGTGGTTCCTCAGGAAGTTGAAGAGGAAGCCATCCGCCGAGCCTGGGAGAAAGTTCACGCGGAAAACATCGTCCGCGATTCGATTCGCAATGGTTTAAAAGCGGCCGAAGCCTTTGAAAAATACGGCGTGCTCTAGGGTTTCGTCTGAGGTTTTTTTGCCGGCGTCCTCACAGGGATTCTCGCAATCCGATGCATAATCGTCACAAGCTGCCAAGGATCCCTCGACCTTACCACTTTCTTCCCAAGAGGGGCTTCACAACGGTGAGTCCGCTGGAGCACCATGCGGTCCCTGATTGTGATTTCGAATGATGATTGGCACTCTTGGTGAATCGTTTGGAGCTTGCATGTTTACGTCTTACCGGTTTCTTGTCGTAGTCCTGACCCTGGCAAGTGCTGCGGTCGCCAGCGACATTTATGTGGACAATTCCAGCGGACGCGATGGGAACGACGGCCAGACGCTCATTGCCAGCGATGGAAACACCGGTCCCGTTTACTCGCTTGAACGAGCGGCCCAGTTAGCCCAATTTGGCGATGTCATTGTGCTGATGAACACAGGAAAACCCTACTATGGCTCGCTTTCGCTCACGGGTGATCGCCACAGCGGAACCGCCAATCGTCCCTTTGTGGTTGAGGGAAATGGAGCGATCATCAGTGGATTACGGTCTGTCCCGCATGCCAGCTGGCATCAGGAGGGACAGCGACTTTGGAAATTGACTTTGACGCGTAAAGGATACTATCGCCTGCTGCGAAACGGCCAGACGTTACCCGAAGAGGTTTCTCCCTGTGGCTGTGACCCTCGTTTGACGCTGAAACCGGGCCATTGGGCGGCCTGGCAGGGGAGTCTTTATTTTCGGCAGGATGGAGTTGATCGTCCCGAGAGCCAGAACTTTGCCTATGCTGCCGACCAGACCGGAATTTCACTGCACCAAGTCAATCATGTCCTGATCACCAATGTGACGCTGCAACACTTCCGTTTTGACGGACTTCACGCACAAGGGCTTTGTGATCACATCGTGCTGGAAAATGTGAACGCGGTGGAAAATGGACGGGCAGGAGTCGTTTCCAGCGGTGCATCGCAATTGAAAATTTTGGGTGGACGGATTGGAAACAACGGGCGTCACCAGTTACTCGTCCTGGACCGCTCGACCGCTAAACCCGACAACTGTGACATTCAAGAGATCCCAGAAGCTCAGGTGATCCCAAGGGAGCCAGAGACACGCTGAGTCAGGCACCGTTTGCACAGGATGCTATGTATTCTCAACGCCAACCCGACTCGCAGGGATTTTGGCTTTGAGGTCATATTCATGCAGGGGATTTAGCGAGGAATCGACATGTTCGAAAAGTCAAAGTCGTATGAGGGTAAACCCGATGGGTCTCTTCCATCGCCATCATCGATCCGAAATGTGACATCACCATGATCGATATCAATCACGGTGAGTACGGTTTCACCAATCTGAATCATGTCACCAACGGTCACTTCGAGTTCATGAATTTGCACCATTAACCTCCGTGTATCAATGGGAATAGATATGGCTGACGAAAAATCAATATAGCGGCTACTTGACCACCCTGCAATCACAAGGGGGGCGCGACGTGCCTGGCGATTTTCACTTTGCGATTTTTTTCCTTGCCAGATCCCAGTGATTGTCCTCTCGATTGGCCCGAGCCGCGAGGTGTTGACACAACATCCGCATCCACCGGCCGGGGTGACTCAAAAGCAAGCGGAGGATTTTCCAACTTTCGCGGCGTCTTCCGGATGGAATTGATTTCGAATTCATCTGGTTCTTCCGCATCCCCGACGGAATTCTTACACACCGGATAAATCCACCACCACCGGCGAGCCTCCTCGGTATCATCACGCTCTGAATTAAACGAGATCAAAATCGGCGAGGCCGACAATATCGGCAAAGTGACTTCGTATTTTCAGGCAATCGCGGTGTCCCCATTATTGCTGTCCCCATGATTGCAGAGAGACAATGAACAGAAGAGATTAAACAAAAGGGAACGAAGTTAACGAAGGAAAAGCGGAAAGGAGACTGTGGTCCTTGGGGAGTAGAGCCTGATCATTTTTTTCGCGATTCTCTTGATTTGCCTATGGTGCAAATTCTCATGTGATCCGTCTTCAACGCCTGACCTCGCCATCGAAACGGCGAGACGATGTTTGGACTCACTCGTTTATGCGTAACCTCCAAACCATTTTATTCCATTCGTCCAAATATGTTCGGACTTTATCCATTTCGAAAAGCATGTTTTCGCGATCGATTATGAGGGGTAGGTTTTGTAGCGTTGGTTTATTCTGCCTGTCTGCGTCGTATCGGGCCGCTTGACCATCCGGGTCATGGTGATGGATCTCCAAAATGAACTTTTGGATTTCGTCTAAGGTTTCTGGAGAAACTTCTGAAACTCTGGAAACGATAATTTTTCTCGTGTCTTGCCACAAAACATCGAGTGTGTGAATTTTTCGTGGTTTTAAATTCGTACTCCCATTTTTAATGATCTCTTTGCACACCAGCTCAACATAATGGCGGAAAAGCAGCAATAGCGGATAGAATAAACTCTGGTTTTGTTCGTGTTTTAATCCCTCTTTAACCAGCCACCAAGCCTTCCGATACCCTGCGGTCTACGGCGTTTCCGATTCCCAAAGATTCATCATCGGTCTGTCAATGCCGAGGCCATTTGCATTTACGAACATCAGTGCACTTGCCATCAGCGGTTTTATCCAACGGCCTCGGAGGATCGTTCCGCAGACTTGGCTGCCGGGGGCAAACAATTCTTGATGGGGATCTCGCATCGGAGATGTGGCGGGGCGGATGATCGTGAAATCGCTGGTTGCTGTGAAATCAGGGGGGATGATGCTCGTCTGTGTTGCTGAAACGCGTTCCGTGTCGGAATCGTCTCCTCTGTAGGTTTGGTACTGGCCTGGAGTTTGGCGGCCCTTGAGGGCTTGGCGGCCTGCGGTTGAGCCCAGTTTCAGGAGTTGCAGGTGCGAGACCTGTGGGTAGCGGGCGGCTAAAAATTGAAGTTCGGCGAAGAGGCTGAGATCGGGATTTGAGGCGCGGCTGTCGGTTCCGATAGCGACCTGCCCCCCTAACTCGACCAATCGTTGCCACGGATGCTCGGTATGACCGAATGCTGCGTGGGTGCGGGGACAGTAGACCAGCGTCATTTGCGGCTGGCTGGCGAGAAACTGCAGGGATTCTTCGTCGAGATAGTTGCCGTGGATGATTAACGATCGGGGGGCTTGGGCGAGGAGTTTTAAATAGTCGATCGGTTGGCGTGACTCCCGAAACAGGTCCGCATGCCAGAGACCCCATTCAGTTAAGAGCTCACGAAATTCTCCTGTACCCTGGGCTAACAGTTCCAGTTCTGCAGTCGTTTCAGCCAGATGCATGGCGAGAGGTGAGCCGATCTGCTGCGCCATGGCGACCGCTGCGGTGACCAGATCCCAATGGGTACTGTAAGGAGCGTGCGGGCTGATTCCTCGCGATAACGATGCGTTGGAATCGGTGACATGGGATCGGGCCAGTTGTTGCTGTTGGCTGACTCGTGCGGGGGACAGTCCGAGCACTTCCTGAAATACGACCCCCTGAAATGGTACCTCTGTCGAGATGACTTCGGGATAGTCCTGCGGTCTCCAGCCGACGGTGGCGATCTCGCCGATCAGGGTTGTGCCAGCTTGCCAGCTCTCGGCGATACCAGCACGAATCGCTCCCCCCACGGTGGACGGATTTTCTCGTCGTGACTGGACGACCTTACGGATCCAGTCAGTGAAGCGGCCGGTCGTGGGAATTGGCTGCCGTAATTGACTGAATTCGAGGTGTGTATGCGCATTGACTAACCCCTGAACCATCGCGACGGACCCTAATTCGATCGCGTTCGCCGCATGTCCGGATTGAATCTCAATGACTCGCCCATCACCGATTCGAACCGTCACATTCGAGTGCAACTGATCCTGAATCACCAACCACTCGACATAATAAGACTGGCTGTCATTCACGGCACGGATTACCTCGAGTGATCGGGAATTAAGGTAGACACGGGGGGGCGAAACGTTTTCCGTTTTCAGGTTTTCCGTTCCAGGTCTCGTCACTTGGGAACGGTAGGCCCTGCATTTCGTTGTGCAGATTCATTCGGAAATCATTCGGCACGGAACCAATCACAGAACCAATAAGAAAATTCGCCACTCAAACCCTTGAGTGGCGACTACCGATTCTGATGCGCTCATCAGGAAGAAGTCACTCGCCCCGCAACCGCTTGCCCAACGCGTTGATGACATCACCGCATTCTTTGCGTGCGGCGTTGTATCCCGTAATCGAAACTTCCTGCAAACGAAGGTAATCGAGCACGATGGCTTCGGCGCGGGCAATCTCTTGGCAGACTTCGGGGACTTCGGCAGCAATCTCAATCGGGATCGTGGTGACGCCGTTCAGGTCCCCGTGCAGCAGGTCACCGGGATAGATCACCATGCCACCGACGGTCACAGGTCCGTTGATCGTGAGGATATGGCAGTAGCCGTGAGCGGCACTGGCGCCATTGGTGAAGGTGGGAAAGCCGAGTGCCTCGACTTGTGCCAGATCCCGTCCGGTTCCCGAGGTAATCAAACCTTGAGCTCCGAATCGCTTATAGGTCGAGCACATCACTTCGCCAAATGTGGCGGATGCACTGGGGTCATCCAGGTCCTGAAAGACGATGACCGGAGGGCCGGGGATTGCATCCATCGCATCGAGTTGGGCACCGATGCTGGCATAGGCATCACCACCCCGTGGTGGGGCCATGCTGCGAAACGTTGAGGTGAGTGCATAGCCGACCATCGGCGGAAATGCAGGGAAACAGGCCTTGATGGCCGAGCTCATGTAACCCGTATTCCGCGGACGAAGGTTCCAAAGTTCGACGGCATTACAGATCGTTGGAGAATCATACTGCCGTAGCGCATTCAATTGATCGTGTGTCAAACCCGCACCGGACATCAAGTCCCTTTCACGTTGCTGGATGTTGATCGTTCTGTGATCCTAAGGCTGTCACCGACAACCTCGCACACTCATGATCGTAACGAATCCCGAGCCAAATTCAGAGCTTGCCGCAAAAGTTCCGGTTAAACGACAACCCCCTGCCCGTCTGACCATCGGATTCGCGGTTTCTCATCCCTTGCTCTGCACTCAGGGTGATGACAGGTGACGGGTGATGACCGGGGCTACGACAGGATCTCGTGAACAACGTGTCCGTGAACATCTGTCAGGCGAAACTCGCGTCCAGCGTGCAGGAATGTCAGTCGTTCGTGGTCAAAACCAAACAGATGCAGGATGGTGGCCTGCAGGTCATGGATATGGACCGGTTGCTCGACGACATTGAACCCGAGTTCATCGGTTGCACCGTAAGTTAAACCCGGCTTCACGCCACCTCCTGCCAGCCACATGCTGTAGGCTTGTGGGTGATGATCGCGGCCGAGGCTTCGCCCCAGGCCGGGGTTCGATTCGACCATCGGAGTTCGTCCGAATTCGCCCCCCCAGATGACCAGTGTTTCGTCGAGCATTCCCAGGCGCTTCAAATCCATCACGAGAGCGGTTGATGCCTGATCGGTATTTTTACAGTTGCCGCGCAGATTCCCCGCAACATCGGAATGGGCGTCCCAGCCTTCGTGGTAAATATTGATAAAGCGGACTCCGCGCTGCACCATCCGACGGGCGAGCAAACAAGCGCGGGCGAATGAGGGTTTGTCGGGTTCGCAGCCGTACAGATCGAGAGTCTCTTGTGTTTCGCTCTTCAGATTCATCAGCTCGGGGGCGGAAGTTTGCAGTTGATAGGCCATTTCATAGGCGGCAATTCGAGTCGCAATTTCGGGATCACCGACGGTGTCGAGTCGTCGCCGATTCAGCGCACCGATGAGATCGAGCGAGTCTCGCTGCAAGCGGGAATCGATTCCAGCGGGGCTCGAGACATCCAGAATCGGGTCCCCTTGATTTCGCAGGCGGACGCCAGAATAAAGCGTCGGCATGAAACCACTCGACCAGTTCGCCGCTCCACCACTGATACCCGCTCCGGTGGACATCACCACGAACGCCGGGAGGTTATTCGCCTCGGCCCCCAGTCCATACGTCACCCACGACCCGAGACTTGGTCGACCCGGCTGGGAAAAACCGGTATTGAAAAAGAGTTGTGCGGGGGCGTGATTAAACTGGTCAGTATGAACCGATTTGATGAGGGCGATTTCGTCGACAATTTTTGGCAGATGAACCCAGGCCGAAGAGAGTTCGGTTCCGGCTTGTCCGTGTCGTGCAAACGAGAATTGCGGACCGAGACAGTGTGCGTCGGGGCGAATGAAGGCGTAACGTTGCCCGCCGACGATCTCGGCGGGAACCGGTTTTCCTTCGTACTCTTTCAATTTGGGTTTGTAATCAAACAGATCGAGCTGGCTGGGGGCACCCGCCATGAACAAATGGATGACCGCTTTGGCTTTGGGGGTGTGCTGAGGGGGGCGTGGAGCCAGTGGATTTGCACCGGCGGCAGGTGCCGCCATCGCCGTTGGCCGCTGACTGTTGGCCAGCAGTGAGGCGAGGGCGACTTTTCCCACGCCGAGTCGACAATCCTGGAAAAAATGGCGGCGTGTTACACCGATTCCCTGTTCGTATCGCGTCATGCAATCATCTCCGCCAGTCAGGACAGAATCTCGACAGGATTGCGTTTCTTCCGGAAAGAAGTTGGTACAACACTTTGTGTGAGACCAAACTTCATCAGGACAGCACGCATCATGATAGTATACCGCCCAGGGACCGTCTGGCATCCTGCGGCACCGGCGATTATAACTGAAAAACCGTCTGGAACAGAGGTCAAACCACGAAAAGAAGCGGAAAGTGATTTGATCCGACGTTCACCGATCCGGCATAATCGAATGCCGTCGGGTGGATCCGTCCGCAGTGTGACTGTCCGCAGTGTGATGGGGTGAGATCGTTCAAACGCGATCAGTACGACAAGTTTGTTTTGACGAGGGTCAGTCCGCAATCCAACAAGGAGTCTTCGATGAATCGTGGTTTGCTAGGTTTCTCGGCAGTGCTGGCGTCTTCCGTTTCCCTGGTTTGTCTGGCGATTGATTTGCCGAAAGAACTGGAAGCGTTGGCCAAAGGCAAGACTTCGGCAACAACCTCTCAGGAATTGAAGGAAATCACGCGTTGGCCCGGACTGGCGCATTGGGCAACCAGCGTCGCCTTTTCGACCGATGATCAGACCTTGGCGATTGGCTTGAAAGATCAGATCCAACTGGTTGACCTCGCCACCAGAACGGTCCGTAAAACCTGCGAGGTGAAAGCGGGACAAATCCGCAGTCTCGCCTTTTCTCGCGATGGTCAGTTGCTCGCCGCGGGTGGTTATCAACGAGTGGTCGTGTTGCATGCGCAAACCGGTGAACTGGTGCAGGAACTCAAAGGGCACCGTGGCTATGTGAGCGGGGTGGCGTTTTCTCCGGACAGCCAGCAACTCGCCACCGCGTGTGAAGACGAATTGGGCCGGATCTGGCGAGTCAAGTCCGAGGCTTCCCCTGTGATGCTGCGAGGGCATTCGTATCCGGTGACGGGCGTCGCGTGGTCACCTGACGGCAGCATGGTTGCAACGTCGGCGGGCGATGATACTCGTCCCACCAAACCGGGACAGGTTCGGGTCTGGGACGCCACCACCGCTGCGGTCAAACACCAATTCGAGCTTCATTCCAAAGCAGCGACGAGCGTCACCTATTCGACCGACGGCCATTATCTGCTGTCGAGTAGTCTTGATGAACATGTGAATGTCTACGACCTGCAGCAGGATAAACCGCTCGGTTTTTTTGCGGGACACTCACGCCCGACGAATTCGGTGATCGCTCATCCCGATGGTGAGACGGCCATCAGCGTCAGCGGTGGGCGGGCCGTGGGAAAGAATCAGTTGCTGGTTTGGGAATTTGCGACCGGAGAAACACTCGCCAGCATCGAAGCTCATGAAGCGAAAATCACGGCGGTGGCGGTATCACATGATGGACGACAGGTCGCGACGGCGAGCCAGGATCGTTCGGTCGCGTTATGGAACGTCGCGTTTCTTGCGGTGGGAATTCCGCAGTCGACCGTGGCAAGCGCTGAACCAGCCGCCGCAGTCACCACTGAAAAGAGTTCAGAACAGGCCGCCGACGCTGCAGCGGTCGCGGCGACGGCCGCAGCAGCAACAGCGGCAGCTACTGCAGCACAGGGGGCTGCCGAGGCCCCCAAGCCAAAAATGTTGCGGGCGGGGATCATTGGGCTGGATACCTCGCACGCCGAGGCTTTCACCAAAACGATGAACGCGAATCCCGCAGTCGCAGGGGCTGAGGGATGTCGAGTGGTGGCGGCCTATCCCAAGGGAAGCCCGGATATCAAGTCGAGTGTCGAGCGTGTGCCGGGTTACACCGAAACGATGAAGAAGTTGGGTGTGGAAATTGTCGACTCGATCGACGAACTGTTGAAACGCGTCGATGTGGTGTTGCTGGAAACCAACGATGGGCGTCCGCACCTCGAGCAGATTCTTCCGTGTCTTAAGGCGGGAAAACCGGTCTTTATTGACAAGCCGATTGCCGGATCGCTGACAGATGCGGTGGCGATTTTTGCCGCGGCAAAAAAATATCAGGTGCCGGTTTTCTCGTCGTCATCGCTACGCTTCGGCAAAACCACCCTCGCTGCACGCGGTGGCTCGCTGGGGAAAATCACTTACTGTGAAACCAGCAGTCCCGCGGCGCTCGAACCGACTCATCCTGACCTGTTCTGGTATGGCATTCATGGTGTGGAATCGTTGTTCACTGTGATGGGGACAGGCTGCCAAGCGGTGGTACGAGGGAAATCGGCGGAAGGAAAAATCGAAGTGACCGGGCAATGGAGCGGTGGCCGTAAGGGTTTGTTCCGTGAGGCGGGGGGATATCAAGGGAAGGCAGTCGGTGACCAAGGGGAAGGCCCGGTCGGTTCGTACGACGGATACGACCCCTTGGTCTATGCCATCGTCAAATTCTTTCAGACGGGGATCGCTCCTGTCACCCCGGAAGAGACGCTGGAAATTTACGCCTTTATGGAGGCGGCTGACGAAAGCCAGCGACAAAACGGGGCCAGTATCACCTTGGAAAGTGTGCTGTTGAAAGCCCGGGCTGAGGCGGAAAAAAAGGCAGAAAAATAGGTGAGTGGGTTTGGCAGGGGGGAACACCCCCCCGGCGAATGCGGGGCGAAGACAAGGATGTGACATTGGATTCCCAGCGGTTACGTGAACTCGACAATCAACTGGTGTGGCATCCGTTTACGCCGATGTCGGCGTATCGCGAGGAATCGGCGCCGATCATTGTGGATGCGCAGGGGTTCCACCTGATCGATGCCGAGGGGCGTCAGTATCTCGACGGGCATTCCTCTTTGTGGTGCAACATCCATGGACATCGCGTTTCCGCGATTGATGCGGCGATTCGTGGGCAACTCGACCGAGTCGCACATAGCACTTTGCTGGGGCTCTCGAACGCCCCTTCGATCGAACTCGCCGCAGAACTGGTTGCGAAAACCCCCGAGGGATTAAACAAGGTTTTTTACTCGGACTGTGGCGCTGCCGGGGTCGAGGTGGCGCTCAAAATTGCCTACCAATACTATCAACAACGCTCTGGGTCGCAGCAAGCGGGATCGCCCGTAAGGGACAAGTTTCTCCATTTCGATGGGGCGTATCATGGAGACACGATTGGCACGATGAGTATCGGTTCGATTGGCCGCTTCAAGAATCTCTACAGTCCCCTGTTATTTCCGGTTGTCTGGACGAGCGTTCCCTGTGCTGTGCCGGACCAACCGGAACGGGAGTCGGAGCAGCTGGAACACTGGACAGGAGAACTTGAACGATTGTTCGAATTGCACCATGAAACGTTGGCGGGAGTGGTGATTGAACCCCTGGTCCAGGCGGCAGCAGGAATCAAAGTTCAGGCAGACCAGTTTCTACGGCGGGTTTGGGGACTGTGCCGACGCTTTGATGTGCTGCTGATTGCGGATGAAATTGCGGTCGGTTTCGGACGGACAGGGACACTGTTTGCTTGCGAGCAGGAAGGGGTTGCTCCCGATCTGTTGATTTTGTCCAAGGGATTGACCGGTGGGTATCTTCCGCTGGCCGCGACGCTGGTGACCGACGAAATCTACGAGGCGTTCCTGGGGGCTCCTGCTGCCGGACGGACTTTTTTCCATGGGCATACTTATACGGGAAACCCGCTCGCCTGCGCTGCGGCCTTGGCGTCGCTGCGACTCATCGAAGCTGACCACGTGCTGCGGAATGCGTCGCGTTTGGCGGTGACTCTTGCAGAGGAACTGGCACCACTCAAACGGCATCCCCAAGTGAGGGAAATCCGGCAGAAGGGGACGATGGTGGGGATCGAAATCAGCCGAGTTGGCGAGGCTTATCCCCCGGAAATGCGGATCGGTCACCAGGTGACATTGGCCTGCCGTCGCCGCAGGGTGATTTTGCGAAATATTGCCGATGTCATCGTGCTGATGCCGGCTCCGGCCATGCCGGAATCTCTGGTGACCGAGCTTTGTCAGGTCGTATGCGAATCGGTTGCAGAAATCGCGATATGAGGGGGCCATATCGGGGGCCAGCGAGACTTGGAAAAACCGAGCCAAAAAGCAATCGGGGGCGGAAGAGGGTCACCCTCTTCCGCCCCCGTGACTGACGATTCAAACGAGGTGAATCGAAAGCGGACTCACGAAATTGCTTCCAGTGCCTGCTTCAGGTCGCCAATGATGTCCTGAACATCTTCGGTCCCGATCGAAAGCCGCAGGAAGTCAGGGGTGACCCCGGTGGCAAGTTGCTCGGCGGGAGTTAACTGCTGATGGGTGGTGCTGTTCGGGTGAATGATCAGCGACTTGCTGTCGCCGACATTCGCGAGGTGGCTGAACAGTTTCACGCGATTGATCAGCTGAATTCCGTTTTCCTTCTGCTGGGTAGAAGTCGCCCCCTTGATACCAAAGCCCAGAATCGCACCGCAGCCATTTGGCAGATATTTCTTGCCGTGCGCATACGAGGGGTGACTATCGAGGCCGGTATAGTTGACCCAACTCACCTTCGGATGCGATTGCAGGAAGTGTGCGACGGCGAGTGCGTTTTCGCAGTGACGTGGCATCCGCAGATGGAGCGTCTCGAGCCCTTGCAGCAACTGGAACGCATTGAAGGGACTCATTGCAGGCCCGAGGTCGCGGAGGAGCTGAGTACGAGTTTTCAGGATATATGCCAGATTCATCGGACCAAAGGTCTCGAAAAATTTCATGCCATGGTAGCTGGGGTCAGGCTCGGTCAATTCCGGGAATTTTCCGTTCCCCCAGGGGAATCCCCCCTTCTCGATAATGACGCCGCCGATGGAGGTGCCGTGACCACCAATAAACTTGGTACACGAATGGACGACAATGTCAGCACCCCATTTGAAGGGCTGACAGAGAATAGGTGAGGCGAGTGTGTTATCGACAATCAGCGGAATGCCGGCGTCATGGGCGATTTTGGCAATCGCTTCGAAATCGGGAACGTCGACGCGAGGATTGCCGATCGTTTCCAGATACACGCAGCGTGTGTTTTCGTCGATCGCCTTACGGAAGTTTTCCGGATCGGCTTGCTGGACAAACTTGGCTTTGATGCCAAACTTGGGAAATGTGTAGTGGAACAGGTTGTAGGTCCCGCCGTAGAGGCTGGTTGCCGAAACGATGTTCTGTCCCGCTTGAGTGATATTCAGAATGGCGAGCGATTCGGCAGCCTGACCTGAGGCGACCGCCAACCCGCCGGATCCCCCTTCGAGGGCGGTCAGACGTTTTTCCAGCACGTCACAAGTGGGGTTCATGATGCGGGAATAGATATTGCCGAATGACTGCAGCGCAAAGAGGCTGGCGGCATGATCGGTATCGTTGAACGTATAGGAAGTGGTCTGATAGATCGGAACCGCGCGAGAATTCGTCGTGGGATCAGGGACTTGACCTGCGTGCAGGCACTGTGTGGATGGATGGAAATTGTCGGTCATCAGAGGCTTTCCTTGAAAAAAAGGGCTCTCGGCGGTTTGCCGAAGATCATGGTCGAAGTGGCGTGTGAATCCGCAATCGTAAAACCGACGGTGTGGAAACGCAAATGTGGTTGTGTCAGAGAGAGGGAAACTGCCCCCTATCGGAGTGTTAGGGGAAACTTCGATCCCCATTCCGAGTTCTGTTCCGAGTTCGGTTGATTCCCACACTCGAGCTCATTTGGCAGGAGCACAGCGGCGGTACCTGCATCACCGAGGGAGTTACCCGACGACCCCAAACGTCGACAAGAGTGCCTGGTGTGCCTTCTGTGCGTCCTTCGGAGCAACGACCGCACTGATCCGGATTTCGCTAGTGTTCACCATTTGCACGTTAATGACAGCATTCGCCAGTGCCCGGAACATTTTTTCACCGACACCGGTATGACTGCGGAGGCCGATCCCCATGACCGACAACATGGCCACTTCCTTGTCAAAGCTGATCGTGGTGCCGGGCCAGCGCTGGATGAGTTCTCGCAACAGTTGCAGACAACGTTCCAGATCACTACGAGGAACAGTGAAAGAAATGTCTGCCTGATGTCCGTGTCCGATATTTTGCACGATCAGGTCAACCATGACTCCGCCATCGGCGACAGCCGCGAAGAGATGAGCGGCGACCCCCGGCTGATCGGCGATGTTTCGAATCGTGATCCGTGATTGATTGGTGTCGAGTTGAACTTCACTGACGACGATGTCTTCCATGCTTGCCAGGCGCGAGACTACGTCTCGTTCGAGTTCATCTCGGGAAACTTTGGGCTTGGTTTGATTGATCTGCGTCACGCCGATCGCGGGGGGCATGGTGGCCTCCTGATGCAGGGCGAACCCATCATGGACCGCGCGTAACGCCAGTTCCCGCTGGTCCCGGTTCACCAGTACCGAAATCTTGATCTCGCTGGTGGTGATCATTTGAATGTTGACCCCCGAGTCCGACAGGGATTTGAACATTTGGGCTGCGACGCCGGTGTGGGTGCGCATGCCCACGCCGACCACAGAAACCTTGGCGACATTCGTGCCGTGATGAACTTCGCCGGAACCCAGCGCCCTGACCGCCTGTTCGGCCGCCGTCAGCGCGTCCGCCAGATCGTCCTGGGGAACCGTAAACGTGACCTCGGCAATTCCCTCTTCAGCAAAATCTTGAATCACCATGTCGATCGGAATTTTACGTTCGGCCATGGTGGAAAAGAGGGCCGCCAAGACTCCAGGCCGATCAGGGAGCTTCCGCAGATTTACGATTGCTTCGCTTTTCACCATGGCCACACTGGTCACCATCGGAACGGGCCCCTCGGGCAACGGGGCAATCAGCGTCCCTTCCCCCGCAGTGTAGGCGGGGCGAACCTGCAAGAGAACGCGATATTTCTTGGCGAATTCGATCGAGCGGGAGTGCATTTTGCCTCCTCCCAGACTGGTCAGTTCGAGCATCTCATCATAGGCAATCCGATGCAGCTTGCGGGCGTCCTTGATCAGGCGGGGATCGGTGGTAAAAATCCCTTCAACATCCGTGTAAATTTCACAGACATCCGCTTCGAGGACGGCTGCCAGAGCGGTTGCCGTGGTATCGCTGCCGCCGCGTCCCAGGGTCGTGATATTGAAGTCGTCATCGATCCCCTGAAATCCTGCAGCGACGACAATTTTTCCCTCGCTCAGTGCCTGACGAATTCGGTCTGTTTTGATTTCGCGAATTCGGGCCTTCGTGTAGGTCGAATCCGTCAGGATGCCGATTTGGTATCCGGTCAGGCTGATGGCGGGTTCGCCCAGTGCCTGAACTGCCATGGCGACCAGTGCCACGGCCTCTTGTTCGCCGGTGGCCAGCAACATATCCATTTCCCGTGGCGGTGGGGTATCGCTGATCTGCCGGGCGAGTTCGATCAAATCGTCCGTTTTGTCGCCACGGGCGCTGATGACCATGACCACTTGATTACCGGCGCGTTTCGCGGCAACAGCCCGCTTTGCAGCCGACATGATTCGCTGAGCATCCGCGACGCTCGAACCCCCAAACTTTTGAACAATCAGTGCCACGAGAGAATTCCGAGTAAAGTTCCGCTGGTGACCCCCCGCCCCCTCATCGTCACGAGCGTGGGGTTTGGCTGGTCGACCGATTTCGATTGAACCGCAAGAAACATACTGGCGGGAGACGTCAGAGAGTAGCAAAAAATGGACTTCACTACGAGATTTGGAGCTGGTTTTTCCCTGAAGCGAGAGTTCGACACCAACTGCGACAAGTCGATCGAAAAAATTAATCGTCGGGGTGGTAGGGGTTGTGCCGGTTGAAATACCGGCCCTCTGTGGGGATACTGCTAAATCGCCGGTCTCGCTGGGCATCGGTTTTGTTGTATCCTCTCCTGAATGAGGGGGTTCTTCCTGATTCGATCGAACAGAATGGCGTCGCCTGTGGAAACGGGTATTCGGTTGATTTGGAATTTGTTGCCCCGAGAATTTTCAACACCTCAGGAGTCTGGATCGTGAAGAAGCGTTCGATTTGCATTGCCCTCGCTCTTTTGTTCAGTGCCGCATGGTCTGCCCCGGCCGCAGACAACGTCAAACCCGTCCGAATGGGTTGCGGAATCATGACCTTTGAAACTGTTCCTGGCTGGGGTCTGACCGCCGAAGGGAAATCTGCGATTGGTCCAACCCATGGAGGTGTCGTTGTCGACAAATCCGGCAATGTCTATACGAGTGCAGACTTGGGTGTGTTTGTCTTTTCACCCGATGGAAAGGTGATTCGCCGCTTTGTTGGCGACGAGTACTCACGGATGCACGATATCGAAATTCGTGACGAAGCAGATGGCGAATACATCTATGGTGCTCGCAACGCGAACGCCGAAGGGGTCAAGTTCAACGCCGTCACGGGTGCGTTTGCGTTGAAGTTACCATTTCCGAAAGAATCGGGTCTGGATCTGAAGCAATTCAGTCCTACCGCGATCACCGTGGCTCCCAATGGAGATATTTTCCTCTCAGACGGCTACGCCAGCAACCACATTTTCAAATTCGACAAGACGGGGAAGTATCTCAAGCATTTTGGGACCAAGGGGAACGACCTGAAGCAGTTCAATACCGCCCACGGCATGACTCTGGATACTCGGTATGACCCTGCTCGTTTGTTGGTTTGTGACCGCAATCATGAACCAAAGGGGCGACTGCTGCATTACGACCTGGAAGGGGAATTCATCGGTGAAGTGATCACGGGCTTAGGGATGCCCACTTCGGCAGCGGTACAAGGGGACTATGTTTCGGTTCCAGACCTGCATGGCAGACTGGTAATTCTTGACAAAAGCAACACGATCATGGCAGTGCTTGGCCACAATGCCGATCCCGCCAAACGCGTGAACTACAACGTCCCTCAGGATCAGTGGATTGAAGGGGTCTTCAGCGGCACGCACGGTTCGAATTGGGATAAAGAAGGAAACCTGTACGTTCAGGATTGGAATGTCTCGGGCCGCATCATGAAGTTGGTCCGCGTCAAACCCTAAACGGGCAAGGCGAAAAAAACGTAGCGGATCACCGACCTCTTCCTGGCCTTCCGGGGAGAGGTTTTTTCTTGTGGATTCCCTGATTTTTTCCTCTTGTGGCAATTTCTGCTCTTCGATAAAAATTCCGACACATGTCTCAGTCTCTCGTCTCTATCTGCTGATCCCGTCGTCTTCCCTTTTTGACTCATCATCACCAAAAATGGGCGGT
>JBIKZJ010000166.1:0-12745 GCA_044354755.1 Schlesneria sp.
ACTTTCCAGAGAAACCGTTCAACCACTCATCCTGCCAACGTCGCGACCAGGCGACTGGCATTGTCGCCAGAACTGGCATCATCGCGGGACTGGCAAGATTTGAGCAAAATTGCCGTGAGTATAGCCGACCCTTGAGGTCTCTGCCACTGAATCCCCACAACGATTCCACGTGTTTTTCTACGCAAGTTTGGCGGAAATGGGTCGAAACCGACCGAAAAAGCCGTTACCAAACTCGTGATGGGGAGATGGCCAGGCGGGGGGTGTCACGAAACTGGTTGATTTTGCTGGATTGAACAGATGTTTTGAAGTGGGCAACACGCTCAATGAAACAGACCGATATTCGAAGAAGAGTCAACGCGAAATGATTTTCACCGGCACGCATCACTTCATAGCGAGAGAGCCCAGGAATTTTGACGAAATCATTCAGTACGTTTAAACACGCAAAAGTCAAGCAAATCGTCTTCGCTTGGTGGAAAGCAAATTGACTTATCTGAGATTTGAGCAAGAATGACTGCCGTCTGAATTGACCCCGGAATCTTCCTCTCAGCTAACTAGGGAACGAGAATGTCTTCGATTACTTTCGCAGCGCGCGGCGGCGGGTTTTCGTCCATCATTGGATGGTTTATCCGTGTCGTGATTTATGACATCTGTATCACGGGAATTTCAGATGTTTTGCATGTTCCACGGATGGTGGCACTCTTTATTTTTCTGGGAATTCTTGGGGTAATTGCCTTTTTTGGCTATCTCATTAAACAGAGGACGGCGGGTGACATCGAATAATCGTGATTGATTCTTATGGGACGCTCAACAGGGTTATACGGCAATCCTGATCTCGACGGCGATTCTTATCTCGATCCGGAAATCCCTCAAAGCGCTCGATCTATGGACTTCCAGATACAGCATGCACCCGTCTTTACCGTCATTGAATTTCAGCTCAGCGAAGCCGAAGAAGTGGTGGCGCAACCCGACAGCATGATCTCGATGTCGCCGGGAATTCAGATTTCTTCCGCGATTGGACAGCCTCGTTCAGGTCAAGGCTGGTGGTCGGGAGTCAAGAGTCTGCTGGGGGGCGAGTCCTTTTTTCGTGCGGTGTTTCGGGCGAAACGAGACTCGCAAACCTTGCTGCTCGCTCCGGATAATTATGGCGACATTATCCCCATTTCGCTGGTCGATGTTGGTAATTTGTATCTCAGTCGAGGTTCCTACCTGGCACATGTCGGCGACTGTCACCTCACCACCCGCTATGGCGGCATGAAGGGGGTCTTTGCCAAGACCGGACTTTTTCTGCTCCACGTTTCCGGAACCGGAACGTTGTTCTGTCAGACCTACGGGGCGATCAAGGAACGAGAGCTTGCCGAAGGTGAGCAGTTTTTAATCGATAATCGCTATGTGATTGCCTTTTCCGAGACAGTCAGCTACCAACTGGTGAAGGCGAGTCGTTCCTTGCGGGATTCCATGATGTCCGGTGAAGGGCTGGTCAATCGCTATACCGGACCGGGACGACTTTATTATCAGACACGCGTTAAGCCCTCGATCAGTATTCTGGGACACCTGCTGAACGCCGCCACTTGAGCTTACCCTGTAATCATATGTCTTCCACCAATATCAATGCCGATACCATCCCGTTCCGAAGCGACCTGATCCAACAGATCCAACGGGCCAATCGAATTGCCACCCCTTGGGTTCTGATCCAGTTTGTGCTGGCTCTGGTGCTGGCGTCGCAAATGGATTGGGCCGAACTGGTCGACGAGCCCTTGTTTGCCTTGATCGCGGTCCTGGTGATTGTGAGCCCGCACGTGATGGGGATCCTCAGGCATTATGCCCTCAACAAGCGAGAAATCAGTCAACTCAAAGAGCAAACTCGCTTTGGTGAGTTTGACAAATATCAGCTGCGACGACTCGCTGACGAGACACTCGATCGATTAGGACTCCCCCGGCCAGGCCCCCCGGTCTATATCACCGCCGATAAATCCCTGAACGCCGGTGCACTTCATCTGGGGTTGGGGGGATTCTTCCGCTCGTTGAATGGAGTTTACCTGAATCGACAGGTTCTGCACCGGCTCACCCCCGCCCAATTACAGGATCTGATCGGCCACGAATTGGGGCATTTTTATCGATACTACCTGGTGAGTCAGCGATTTCATGGAATCACACTCTTACTAGGAGTACTCAGTGGTCTGCTGGTGACTCAATGGATTGGCATGTCCAATTTCCTCAGCCTGGTTGCCTTGTCGGCCTGTGGTTCGGTCTTCTGGTTCATCTCGGGGTGGCTGATGGCCCGTCATGTCATGGCGATTGAATATCTTTGCGACGATCTGGGGGCTCAGGTTCATGGTCCCCTGGTCTCGATCAACAGCTTGTTGACGATTGGTATCGATCAAGAAATTCAGCTGGCGATCCAGCAGCAGGAACTCGCCTCGCGTCGATACGGCCATCTGAAGGCAGCAGAAATCCTGGAAGCGATCGAAGCGGCGATCCCCTACGGATATTCTTCGCGAGCAGAACTGGAAGCAGCGGTTCAAGTCTCGCTGAAACAACAGGCCATCACGAAACGGAAATTGTCCCTGTCCGGATTTCTGCAATACGCCTGGCAAGGTGAGGACGAATCGGCGATCGAAGACCAAATTAAGGGATTAAAGGAACTGATGACCGTACCGCGGATTGACTGGGAATTCCTGATCAATCGACCAGGTCACATTGAATTGGACGAACAGCAAATCCAGCAACTGGTGAATCTGATTGACGCCGAACCTGGAAAAATCCTGTTTCGCATTCCCGAGGAAGTTGGTAGCGGTGATTCCGTTCACCCACCGCTTCGCGCGCGAATCCTGTATCTCTGGCAGAATCGCCACGAGATTGAGGCCGCGCGCCAGGAGATTCACCGGAATCCTGACTGGACCCATGGACGAACGGACTGGTGAGCGGTCACAACGGCCCTCCCCCATTGTGAGCTCCATGCCAACGCGCCGGTGAAACCGATTGTTCGGTGACGAGCTTCAACAAAAATGGATGACGAGAGGGTTCCCCGTCTTTTTGACGACCTCGTAGCCTTTGAAAATATCGACAACGCACTCAAACTTGGATTCATAGGGGTTCATGCGGTGGATCCTCGAAAGAACGAGGCTGTGCGTAGAACTCGCTCAGGTCCAGCTGCCCTTTCGTCTCGGCCTCCAGCAGGTGGATTCGTTTTTCCACCCGCTGCAACCGCAGTTCCAGATGCGGGGGAAGCTTCAGGTCTTTGCCAGTGCGGGGGCGAGGGACCGCCGGATACCCGAGCTGACGCTGTAACGCAGCGAACAGATACAGCGGGTCTTTGCCTCGATTGGCCTTGGCGATACGCCCCTCTTGGCGACCGAACAGCATGGGGACACTGCACGGTTCGTCGAGCTGGCCGAGCTTGCGGCGTTCCTCGACGTAAAATTCCGAGCGAAAGTAGATCATGTCGGCAAATTCGACGGTCCCCAGTTGCATGCGGGCGCGCAGAATCCAGTCTCGCCAGTTCGCATCGTAAACCGGATCATCGGCAATCGCGGCCATTCCCTTGTCATAGCCCAGGCGGTTTCGAGACAGACATTCGAACTGGTAAACAAACAATCCCGCCGGCTTGCCATTTTCACCACGATAGCGGGCTTCTCGCTCCAGAATCAGCAAGGCGACCCGCTGATCAAATTTGGTTCGATCCTCTTCGGATTGTCGCATGACGAACGTCTGAAAAGGGGCAAAGTAGTGGGGCAGATGGGCCATCCCTTCGCAGAGACGCCCCTTTAACAGCATTTCGCCCCGCAAAACATCGAGCGCCAGCGGCAAGCGAGTTGTTGCCAGGATCTCTTCCTTGATGCTGATCAAGATTTCCTGGGAAGGGAGATCCTCGGCCAGCCGTTCCAGAAACGTTTTGAAAAAATAGGCCTGCTCAATATATTCTTCTCGATCGAGAACTGGCATGATTTTCATTCTCGCGTTGCGGCAGGGGGGACATCCCTCAACGCCCTAAAATTACCGTGGCAGACGTCCATAACGTGTCGGTTCGTTGGGCTCGTTGTCAGTGATACCAAACTTCTTTAATTTGCTGAAATACGTACTACGCGGCAGCCCCAGTCGCTGGGCCGCCTTGGTTTTATTCCCTTGACACTCGTGCAGGGCTTCCACCAGACGCCGTCGTTCCGCAGCAGGATCTTCGTCCGACCAGAAGAGCGGATTTCCGGCTTCCGCCAAGGCCACTGGTGACATCGGTGACACCGTTCCCCGGCCTGGGGATAACGACGAGAGTGCGGCAAAGTTCTGCACTTCGACCGGAAGATCGACCAACTCGACCGTCTCGCGTTCGGCGAGTACCACAGCGCGTTCGATCACATTCTGCAGTTCGCGAATGTTCCCCGGCCAGGAATACCTCATCAAGGCATTCAATGCGTCATCGTCAAATCGAGCAATTCGTTTGCCGCCACGCGTGGATGCCGATTTCAGAAAGAAAACCGCTAAGTCCAGGATGTCATCAGGCCGATCACGCAAGGGGGGGAGCGTGATCGAAATCACGTTCAAACGGTAATACAGGTCCTCACGAAATCGCCCCTGGGTGATCAAGCGTTCGAGATTCTGGTGCGTGGCGGCGATCAGTCGAACATCGACCTGAATCGTTTTCGTCCCCCCGACCGGCTCAAACTCGCGTTGCTGCAGGACGCGCAATAGCTTGATCTGAGTTTCGGCAGAAATGTCTCCAATTTCATCGAGAAACAAGGTCCCGCCGTGGGCCAGTTCGAATCGGCCCGGCTTGTCGCGGTTGGCTCCGGTAAATGAACCTTGCACATGACCAAACAGCTCACTCTCCAGCAAGCTCGATGATAACGCCGCACAGTTGACGCTCACCAGCGGGCCCGTTCTTCGTGAGCTATTCTCGTGGATCGCCTTGGCCAGCAACTCTTTTCCGGTGCCGCTTTCGCCACGAATCAGCACGCTGGTCTCGCTGGGGGCCACCTTGCGGACCATTTCGAGTACCGAACCGAGAGCGGGGCTGCGGCCAATGATCGCTTCTCGCCGAAATTCCGTCGTGGATGTCGCGGGCATCTCAACCCGATTTGTGGTCAATTCGGCTTGCAAGATCGCGATCTGTTGACGTTGCTGGGCCAGCTGATCGACTTTCGAGCGAAGCTCTTCATTGAGGTGCTTCAGGTTCTGGTGAACATTCGCACAATGCAGGGCAATCCCGGTGATTTGGCCGAGTGCCGTAAGAAACGTCAAATCCTCGGCCGAATACATCAGCCCGTTCTGCTTGCCCCCCAGCACGACGACACCTGTGATCTCGCCGTTGGTCTCGAGACCATGAATCAAGTCGGCGCGAACCAGTCGCAGCAGGCTTTGTGTCGGAGTCAGATTGTCGCGCGACCCGGCGGTGACTCGTTGCAGGGTCGGATCAACCAACAGTGCCTGACAAAATTCATTCGGGGCGGAAAATTGCATCGGCAGACCAGTGGAAGCCCCTTCCGCACCGACAAGTCGAAACGTGGTGGTGAGCCCCTCACGCAGATACAGTGCGGTCAGCTCTGACTGTAAAACGTCGCGGCAGGACATCAACATTCGTTCGGTCAGGAAATCGACATCGGCCAGCCGACCGACCGCCTGATTCATCCGCTGTAGGGCTTTGTCGAGTCGATACTTTTCCCGAAAAAAGCGACGATCCACAAAGGTTTGCCACGAATCCCGCAGCCAAATCAACAGTACGACCGCCAGCATCAGAATTCCGGCAATGATCCAGATGGGCTGCTCGAGTCCCTGCGATTTGCGGATCGCCAGGCCCAGCGTCCCGCAGGCAATCACAAACGCCACTGTGGCTGTGGCCCCGTAGCTCAGCACGTAATACCACATCCCGCGATTCACGATCTGGTCGACGAGCATCAACTTGTGCCGCACAATGCCGATGGCGTACGCGAACATGAACACCAGACTCGCCAGAAACATCGGGATGCGTCCCCCTCCCAGCACGAATTCCTCGCGATGGAAAAAGGCCAGATACAGCGCATAACCAATAAAAAACGAGGCGATGCAGCCCGCGCGGAGAATCCACTGAACCTGATTTTTCTCGACGGGATTCCGGGTGGTTCGCCAACTATGGGTCAACGCCCCCAAGGCGATCAGAAAATAGAGTGCGGCCACAGCGATATAAAAATAGATCCCCAAACGCAGCCAGTTGAGCAGCATCAACTTCAGCTTGGAATCGAATTCCGCCAGCGGTTCAACCGTTGTCATCAGATACCATAACCCACCATCGACCAACAAAAACGCAGCGATCGCGATGCTCGGCAGAGCGTAAATCGAGATCACCAGGGAGTTCGGCCAGCGAGCCAGCGGGGGCTTGACCCGCGGATAAACAAGAAAGAAGTGCAGAATGACCGCAGGCAACAGCATTCCACAAATTGCAAACGGAAGGTTCAGCCAGAAATTGCTCCCCACCGTCCACCAATGAAACCCCCCCACGAATGCGGCGAGCGTCACCGTACACATCGCAAAAAATAACCGCGCCGCATCATCGAAGGGGCGATTCCAAAAGGCGACCGCTCCGACAGAAAAGATGGCCAGTTCGAGCAAAAACCAAACCAGTGTCAGACCCACCTCGGGTAAGGGGACCGCTTGAACCTTGACCTCTGTTAAGAAGACCTGGCCATCCGCTGCCCGGCGAAACTTGACGTTGGCAAAATCCTGTAACCCACGTCGCGTCAACAGCAGTGGCGAGGGCCCGCGATCAAATTCCCGATTTCGCAGCGCAAACTGCTCCCGCATAAAATCAAGAGATGTCGTGACCAACTCCCCTTCTAACTCGAGCAGCATGTCATCGACCTGAGGAACCGGCTTCCCCTCGGCCACGACCAAATCTATCGTCTTCTGGATCAGGATTCCCGGTTGAGCATCAGTAGGCCCTACGAGCAGAAATCGCATTCGCAAATCGGGCGCGGTGGCAACGACAACCATCACGAGCACGCAATAGGCGACAATCGCCCCCGCAAACCCGGCCAGCCCCCACCGAACGACCCAATTTGTATTGTCCATGTATTATCCGTGGATTGCCATCACCTTGGATTCGGCGCCGAATTGCATGCAATCGGCGCCGCGAGATCCATTTCCTCCGTTCGGCGCGCGCCGAAATCCCAATGCGACTGAGAACGATCATCACCAATTCGAACTTGGATTTCAATGGAATTCTGCAAAATCAACAAAATTGATGCGCCGAAGTCTCTCTGGTATACAAAATGCATTAATCAGAATCGTGGCTAGATGACGGCCATACAATTTCGCCCAGCCCGAACCCCTGGTGAAAGACAAAAGCGATTATTTGCGAACTGCATGGCGCCTTAAAAGCAGTCTCTGACCCACTCTGCTCGTCGGTTCCCACTCGCCAGTACACCCAACGCAAACAATCGCAGTAATTCCCCAGGGGTTCTTTTTGTTCAATAGAAGGTGCAGGAGGCAATTGCCCTCACGGAGGGGGGCTTTTCCATGCAAAATCGAGCGAGCCTTGGTTTCTACCAAGGCTCGCTCGATTTTTTTGTTTTCCCCCGGCAGAACTCGCTCGGTATCTCAAATGGCAAAATCGGTCGAGTGGCCCAGGATTCGATCAATCAAGTCTGCTGGCAAATCAATGGACTTCGAAATTCCCCCGTCACGATCGGTGGGGTTAATCTCACAATAGGCAGACCACGAACCGAGGTGTCGCCAGCGACCCGCTCGTTTCGGTTCATTCGACAGCACCGGCGTCGTACAGCGGTTGCAGCCAATCGTCGTATATCCCTGGGAATGGAGCGGATTGACGATCACCTTGTGCTGTACCAAATATGCTTCCAGATCTTCATCGCTCATTTTGGCGAGTGGATTGATGCGCAGGCAGTTCATCTGCGTATCAATCGACAGGATCGGCACGTTCCCCCGCCGACCCCCATCCGCCTGACGGAGGCTTCCCACCAGGCAGTCAAATTGCCCCTTGGCTTGCAGCAGTGGTTCGGTCTTGCGCATCAGGCAACATTGTTTTTGCCCTTCGGGGGTCAAATACAAGACCCCATGTTGCTCCGTCTGCTCCTCCATCGTCTGGAGGGGTTCCAGCGAGATGATTTTCAGTCCGTATTCGCGGGCCACGCGGTCGCGAGTTTCCAGCGTTTCCTGAAAATTGACCCCCGTGTCGACGAACAAAACCGGGATGTCCAGTTTCAGCCCCCCCATCATGTGGCAAACCATACAGCCCGCCCTCTGTAAGGCGGAGAGCGCCGCAATCCGCTCGCCGAAGATCTCTTTCGCCCAACGCAGCAGGTCGGCAGGTGAGTCATGCTCAAAGGTCTCGTTGAGATCTTTCAGATCGGCTTGCGTGAAACTCGCCATAAATTCGCTATCCCTTGCCACCACAGCGGAACTGGCTGCTGGCTGCTCTGATTTTTTTACGGACACCCATTGCCAGGATGACAGCCAGAGATCCTGCGAGGAATCTCCCCCTGGATCCCGGTTGTGATCCCGGTTCGTCACCCCCAACCGATGTGACTGCCATCGGAATCTAGCAGAAAAGGGATTTTTTTCGCAACCGGGGTTATTCGCATCGCAGTTTGTAATCCAACGGGCTTGTTCGCAACGGGGCTTTGGGGGTGCAATCTCATTTTACGTTGACTCAACGCACAACGAATTCATGACTGGTGAGTTCTGCCTTGGTCCAGATTTTAAAACGGGGAATTGAACAGAAGATAACGACGGAAACGAAGGGCGGCAGGCTTCGAAGACAAATCACAGTAGAATTTGCGCCGAAAGAAAGTTGAGAGAATCGCGATTAGGATAAGCGATGACTGTCCCCCAGCGACCACTGTCCCCCAGCGACCACAGCCCCCCAGCGACCACAGCCCCCTTTTCCCTCTTCCTTCGTTAACTTCCTTTCCTTCTTTTCAATCTCTTCTGTTCCTTCAAAGGCTTACTCGGCAAGCCGGGCCAGCACCTTTTCACGGACTGTCTGGGGGTCGGCCCCCTTCACTCCCTTCATCACCTGACCAATCAACGCCCCCACCGCTTTTTCATTACCCGCTTTAAAGTCCGCGATCGCTTTCGCACTGCGCGAAAAAACTTCGCTGATGACTGTGTCAATCGCTCCGGTATCCTGAACAATTTCCAGCCCGCGTGAGGCAATCAGTTCATCAATCCGCAGAATCGAGGGACTCAATCCCTCAGCGGTTCCGCTTAACAGCGCGGTGAAGACTTCGCGGGCCGACTTGATCGTGATCCGCTTTTTGTTGATGCGTTCCAACAACCCGGCCAGCACCTCGGGACGAATCGGAAAATTGACGATCGACTCGCCCCGCTCTTTCATCGCCGCCTGCAGGTCTTGAGTCAGCCAGTTCGCCGCCTGCTTGCCGTCGCCGCACGACTTGGCGACCTCTTCGAAATAATCGGCGACAGGTCGCCCCTGGTCGATGATCACGGCCGCATCATACGTCGACAGTTGGTAGTCCTGGATCAACCGCTGGCGGCGATACGACGGTAGTTCACACATTTCGGCCCGGATCGCGGCCACTTGATCCGTCGTGGTGGTCATCGGGACCAGATCCGGATCCGGGAAATAGCGATAGTCGGCCGCCTCTTCTTTTTCCCGCAACGGATAAGTTGTGCCGCGCCCTGGGTCAAAACCCACGGTCCGTTTATGTCCCCCTTTGGCCCCCATCCGAATGCCGGTTTGCTGGAACGACTCCCATTGCCGTGCCACTTCGTAGTCGATCGCTTGTTCCGTAAAGCGGAAGCTGTTGAGGTTTTTAATCTCGACAATCGGTGTCGGCACCCGGCTTCCATCCGCCTGAATCACATGCAGGTTGACGTTGGCATCACAGCGAAGGCTTCCCTCTTGCATGTTGCAGTCGGAAACTTCCAGATAGGTCAGCATCAGCTTCAGCTCTTCGAGGAATTGCCGTGCTTCGGCTGATGACCGCAGATCGGGTTCCGTCACGATTTCCACCAGCGGTGTACCGGCACGGTTCAGGTCGACTTTGCTCTCGCGACCCCGTCCCGATTCGTCATGCACGTTTTTTCCAGCATCCTCTTCGAGATGAGCTCGCAAGATCCGGACCCGCCGGACCGGTGGTGGCTGGGCCGGGTCCGCCGTCGCCGTGCCAATCACCACCTCGACATGCCCATCATGGCTAAACGGCAGGTCAAATTGGCTGATCTGATAGCCTTTGGGAAGATCCGGATAAAAGTATTGCTTGCGGTCCCATTTCGTGAACTTGGCAATCTCGCACCCCAGACCCAACGCCGTCTTAATCCCCAGATGGAAAGCCTCGGCGTTCAAAACGGGTAAGGCACCAGGAAGCCCCAGACAAACTGGACAAACCTGAACGTTCGGATGATCGGGATTAAACGCGGTCGAACACCCGCAAAAAATCTTGGTCCGAGTCTGCAGCTGGACGTGAATTTCGAGGCCAATAATGATTTCGTACGTCATCACATTCTCTATTTAACGGGAACTATTTAACGAGGGCTGTGTAACGAGAGCTGCTTACCGAGGGCTAGTCGCATCAATCGTTCCCCAGTTGAGGGTTCCTGCAGTAATCTGCGCAAACCATGCGGGAGCGGTCGCCAGGATTTTCTTCGCCATCGGATCCGGTGACTGACTCAGCGCGAGCGCTGCCGCCTGCTGCTCGATCGGCAAACCGGTCTTCAGCACCGTTTCCAAGTCAGCCAGACCACGGGCATCGGCATGCGGTCCGACACAGCGCCACATATCTGCCGCCACCGTCCGTTTTGCCGCCCAGCGTTCATGGATAAAATCGGTCACCATCGCTGCCAGTGCCGGATTGGCTCGCTGATCCAACCCGATGATCGGGGACATCGCCACGCCGATGAACTGACATTTCAGCACCATCTGATTCCATTGATCCGGACTGAACTGTTCTGCCGGATAGGGATTCTGATGAGCGATCGCACAAAACACCGCTTTGATATTCGTACGAACCCCCTCGGCCGCACGCAGCACATGGGCGGTTGGATGCGGCAAGAGTGGAAGTGACTGATAGAGCGCCACCAGTTCACCCACTTCTCCCGCACTAAACAGTTGATCGAGCAGGGCTGTCAGGGAAGCCGGTTCCAATGGGGGGAGTGACAGCAGAAACAAGGTGCGAGTCACCTGATCAACGCTCCACCCCCGTGGATCCCAGCCGGGACGAACCTCATCCGCCGCTGCCAGTTCCTCGGTCGTCAGTCCCAATTCGGCTTTGCCGACTTTTCGTGGTGCGAGACCGAAGGCGAGGTACAGTCCGGTTTTATCACCCAGCTGAATCACCCGCTGCCGATCACGAACCCAGGCTGCGGCGACGGGATCCAGCCGCATCCCCAGCCAGCTCTCGATCACCGCGCGGATTTTTTCCGGGCTCGGATTCCGATTTGAATTCATGCCAGTCCCTCGAATTAGTGGCCATGTCCACAACTGGCCGGATGCCCACAGCAGCCCGCCATCGGCAGTTGCGGAATCGCACCCGGGATCGGTAACGCAATTCCTCCCGAAATCAGGCGTTCGACCGGTGTCTCGGGGGGCGTCTTCCCCAGCGACGTTTCGGTGCGCTGACAAAGTTCTCCCCACGTCGCAATCGAATCTTTCATTCCGTGCTGGACGGTCACCGTCTGTTGGTTGCTGGGACAGTGATAATCATATGTCGGCATCTGTGGTTTCTCCTGATCTCAACCGGAATCGCAAAATCTCAACCGTCGTCGCAAAATCTCAAACCCAAACATCAACCCGCACGCTGACGGGCTGCGGCTAACATCTCATCGAACAATATTCGCTGTTTGGCCAATTCTTCCGCCGGATTTGCCGGGACTTCCCCCTCTTCAAGCATCATCCAGCCCGAGTAATCCGCCTGAACATACAGATCCAGCAATTGTGCCCAAGGGTAACCCTTGACATCAAACCGGTGAATATGCGTCGTGCGGCCCAATCGCGCTTTGACCAGATTGAAATTGTGCTCCAGCCCCGGTGCTTCCAGATCCTGGGGATTCGAATTCCAGCAGACCGCCACCTGGGGATCGTCCGCCACATCAAGAATCGCCTTGATCGTCGGTAATTGAGCACATTGGCCGTGAACTTCGAGTCGAATCTGCTGACCAAAACCGATGGCGTACTCGGCCAATTCGTTCAGGGCCTTGCCAATCTGGGTGATCGTTTTTTCACGCGGAACATCCTTATGAAAGGAATCCGGTTTGACCTTCACGCCAGATCCACCCACGTCGTGACTGAGTCGAATAAACGCTTTGGTCTCTTCGATCGCCTTTTTTAACACGGCAGGATCCGGGCTGTCGTACCGTTCGTTGCTGCCGATCCCGACCAGCTGCACGGGACTCGCCTCGAACCGCGACCGCACCATGCTCCGCTCCGTATCGGTCAGGCTGGGTTCGACACCATGCTTGTGTGTCGTCCGCAATTCCACCCCCAGTACCCCGGCCTCTTCACAATTCTTGAGCAGCGTCGGCAGATCCCAGTCCTTGCCCCATTGATACGTCACCAGTCCATAGCGAATCTCGGCCCCTTTTTTCTCTTGTTTCTCTTGCGAACGAGCGGTTCGAGGGGTCCCCAAGACCCCCAGGCTCGCCGCCGTTGCGGCCAAGGCAGTGGTTGCGAGAAAGTCGCGTCGTGAGATGTCTGACATGCTGTTTCCCTGCTCAATTGAGTTTACGAGGCGGCCAGTTGCTGTTCGGCAATTTCAATCGCTTTTAAGAGTCCACGAGCCTTACTGAGTGTTTCTTCATA
>JBIKZJ010000534.1:0-3853 GCA_044354755.1 Schlesneria sp.
CAAATATCGTTGGCAGTTACAATGCAGCGACAGGAACGATGACGCTGATCTCAGCCGGTGCTTCGGCGACGGTTGCACAGTTCCAATCGGCACTCCGACGTGTGACCTATCGTAATACGAGTGTGAATCCTTCGATCTTGGCTCGGTCGATTCAGTACGTCGTCTCGGATGGCTCAAATGTCAGTGCCTCCAGCGCTGTTAACTCGAGCACCGTCAGTATCTCGGCGGTCAACGATGCTCCGAAACTGCTCGGTATGAGTTCCCTGATCGTGACTGAGAAGCAAGCGGCGATCGCTGTTAACACGACGTTGGCGGTTGACGATGCGGACAACACAACACTGACATCGGCTACGGTGCGGATCTCGGGGAATTATTCTGTCGGTGAAGACGTGCTTGCCTTCGCTGCCAATACAACGACCGGTAACATTGCCGGCAGCTTCGATTCTCAAACGGGGACCTTGACGCTGACCTCGGCTGGCGGGACCGCGACAGTGTCCCAGTTCCAGTCAGCACTCCGTCTAGTCACGTATCGAAATACAAGTTTCAATCTCTCGAAGTCGATCCGTTCCGTAGCGTATCAGATTTTCGATGCGACGCTCAGCAGCTACGAGGTCACCAGCCTAGTCTCGATCGTATCCGTGAACGACGCTCCGGTCATTGCCGGGGCCGGGACACTGGCCTATACCGAGAAGCAATCGGCCAAGGCCATCAACCCAAATCTCATTGTCAACGATGTCGATAACGCAACACTGTTATCGGCGACGGTGACTCTCTCTGCAAATTACTTCGCAACGCAGGATTTCCTGAGTTTCATCGGCGACGCGACGACCGGAAACATTACAGGCAGCTTCAATGCGGGGACATTGACACTGATTTCCGTCGGTGGCACGGCAACAGCGGCTCAATTCCAGGCCGCGCTTCGATTCGTAACCTATTTGAACTCGAGCTCTGTTCCTTCGACGCTGACTCGTTCGGTGACTTATCAGATCTCGGATGGAACCGTACTCAGCAACACCGTGATCAGCACGATCACGATCGCTGCCGTCAATGACGCCCCGACGCTGTCCGGTGTGAGCACACTGATCTTCAAGGAAAAGCAGGCGGCGACATTGCTGAATACGTTCCTGATGGTGGGCGACACGGATAATACAAATCTGGCATCGGCGACCGTGCGGGTCTCGGCGAACTATTCACCTGGGGAGGATCTACTGGGTTTCGTGGCCAATGCGGCCACGACAGGGAACATCGCTGGCAGTTTTAATACTTCGTCTGGAATCTTGACGCTGACTTCCGCTGGTGCCTCGGCGACGTTGGCTCAATTCCAGGCGGCACTCCGACTGGTGACTTATGGCAACACAAGTTCCAATCCCTGGACAGCCGCTCGCTCGATTGATTTCCATGTCTCGGACGGAATCCTCGCGAGCAACAAAGTGACTGGGCTGGTCACAATCGTTTCCGCGAATGACGCGCCCACCATCGCGGGTGTGAATGCATTGGCTTACACCGAGAAACAATCGGCGGCTGCGATCAATCCGATCGTGGTTTTGGCCGATGGCGATCACACAACGCTGGTTTCGGCGACGGTCAAGCTGACAACGAATTACCTGGCGGCACAGGATGTTCTGGGCTTCATTGGCGGCGAGACCACGGGGAACATTAGCGGCAACTACCATGCGGGAACATTGACACTCACGTCCGCTGGAGGGAAGGCGACAGTCGCGCAGTTCCAATCGGCGCTGCGATCCGTCACGTATCTCAACACCAGTTCGTCTCCATCGACGCTGCCCCGGTCGGTAACTTATCAGGTTTCCGATGGATCCGTTCTCAGTAACATCGTCACCAGCGCGATCACGATTTCGGCAATCAATGATGCGCCGACCCTGAAGGGTACGAATGCGATGACTTTTGCGAAGAACGGCTCGGTAATGTCGATTAATAGGTTCGTCGTCGTGGCGGACTCGGATAACACGACACTCGCCCTGGCGACGGTGAGGATCTCTACAAACTATGTGACCAGAGAGGATGTGCTGGGCTTTGTTGCTAACGCATCGACGACGGGAAATATTATTGGAAATTTCGATTCACAAACAGGGATCATGACGCTGTCATCCGCCGGAGCGACAGCGACACTGGCACAGTTCCAGGCAGCACTTAGACTTGTGACGTATCTCAACACGAGTGCTTCACCTTCAATGGCTCCGCGTTCGCTTCATTATCAGGTCTTTGACGGTAGCCTCAACAGCAGTCCACTCACCAGTATGGTGACGATCAAGGGGATTGGAGCAGCTCCGGTAGTCGCTGGTGTAAGCTTGCTGGCTTACCGCGAAAAGCAGGGAGCGACCGTGATCAATTCGAATATCACGGTGAGTGACGTCGATAGTACAACTTTGGCATGGGCGTTCGTTAAGATGACGACAGGTTACCAGGCGACACAAGACATACTGGATTTCATCGGAGACGCAACAACCGGGAACATTTCCAGCAACTTCAATCCGGCGACAGGGACAATGACGCTCATCTCGGAAGGGGCGTCGGCAACCGCAGCTCAGTTCCAGTCCGCACTCCGACGCGTGACTTATCGCAATACCAGTGCGATACCGTCGCTCGCCGCTCGCTCGGTGACGTATGAGGTCTCGGATGGAACGACTGCGAGTAACATTGCGACGAGTTCGATCACGATCGCCGCCGTTAATGATTCACCGACTTTGGTGGGTCTCAATACATTGATTTTCACTGAGAAGAAGCCCGCCGCGGCGATTAACACAACGCTGGTGATTGCCGATGCGGACAATACGACCCTCACATCGGCGACCGTGCGGATCTCGGCGAACTACTCGGTTGGAGAGGATGTGCTTGGCTTTGTGGCCAATACGACGACGGGTAATATTGCGGGGAGCTTCGATTCCGTTTCCGGAATGTTGACGCTGACATCGGCCGGTGGGACGGCCACGGTGGCTCAGTTCCAGGCGGCGCTGGGGTTGGTCACCTATCTCAACACCAGTTCAAACCCCTCGACTGCGGTTCGTTCGGTCGATTATCAGGTTTCCGACGCGACTCTCGGCAGCAACATTCTCACGAGCCTGATCACGATCGTGTCGGTGAGCGATGCTCCGTTGATGACGGGTCTGTCAACTCTGTCTTACAACGAAAATCAAGCCGCCACAGCCATCAATCCTACGTTGAAGGTGAGCGATGCGGATAATACGACATTCGCCTGGGCGACGGTCGAGATTTCCGGGAATTACTCGGCGACTCAGGATCTGCTGGAGTTCGTCGGGGATGTGACGACAGGGAATATCGTCGGAAGTTTCAATGCGGTGACTGGGAGAATGACTTTGACCTCGGAAGGGGCGACGGCCACAGCCGCACAGTTCCAGGTCGCATTGAGACTCGTTACATATCGAAACTCGAGTGCCAATCCGTCGAAGCTGGCTCGATCGATCCAGTATGTCCTGTCTGACGGTTCGAATCTCAGTGCCGCCTTGACCAGTACCGTGAATATCAACTAGTTGAAGATATAAAACAGGAATTGACTTCCAATCGATGGAAGATTATCGAAAGAAATGATCGCAAATTCGGCGATGGACCACCAAATTGGTAAAGACTTCATGAGATTTGCTGCGATGTCAGCAAGTCCCATGAAGTCTGGGCTGGTCTATTTTTTGGCGATTCCCTTGATTCCTGTTGCAATGTTTGGGAACTCAAAGAGGTCAGGGTGCGCCAGTAAAAGCCGGAGGAAGGCAGCGAATGGAAGTTTCGTACGGCGGAAATCAAAGGGGTCAGCGGAAATCAAAGGGGTCAGGACTGAATGGCACTGCCTTATATCCGGCTTGGGGTTACGTCGAGGAACTCA
>JBIKZJ010000535.1:0-3844 GCA_044354755.1 Schlesneria sp.
GAATATTGCTAGGAATGATCTACGACCAGCCTTCGCAAGTTGGAGTGCTTCATAAGGAGACTGCGAGTTCAGCAGTTGAAGAAGATCAAGATCGTGACCTTCCATCCAACAACCGCTATCAGGATATGCTTCAACTACGAGAATCTGTCGCAACTTCGGATCGCCTCTCTCCACTGGCACAATCGCACCGGGCCCGCCAGAAATAACTGCATTCGCGACCGGCCCCGTATTATCAGGTTGGCAGAATGGCGGAGTGACATGATACCGGAGCTGTTGGAGATTTGATGAAAACCAAGGCGAGTGCATTACGCCACCATACTCGCCCGCGATTTGACTCAGAACGGCCATTCTCCAGCTATTTGGGCGCGCTTCGATATCTTCCTTCCACAAACGATAGTCGGTGGGCAACTCTTTTGTTAGGGTCGTGTACGTATTCAACCCTGTCGCTATTGCTTCAAAGTACCGTCGACGGGCGGCATCAGACTGAGAATGCTGCCGCCCGTTCTGTACAGCTATCAGCGACGCTATTCCGATCACAACGCCTAAAATAAAATATAAATATATCTTATAGTTATAAGCCAGCCTTAAATATGTATTAAGCATTTCGCATGTATTCCAAGTTTCTAAGCTGGTCGACCGACTAGTGGCCGCCGTTTTGAGGCCTGCGATGTGACAGATCGCGACTATCCTCAGCCACTGGATTCCGCTCGTTCTAACATGGCTCTCCCTTTTGCTGGATTGAATTTCATTTTTTTCACTCCGGCGATTCGGCGGACGTAGGTTGTGATTCACGTCAAATCGCCGGAACGTGGGCGGCACGGCGGCATAAACATTTGAGCCTTCGATAGAGATCCGATTATTGTCAAAGCACAAGTATGCCTCGGGCGGATTGCCAGACTCCGTAATGTTCAGCAACCACACGCCGAACATCGTGGCCCGGTGTCCACGATTAGGATGCGTTGACTGAGTCTTTTCGCGATTGTTTAATGTGGATAGCCTCCGAAGGGCCTAAGAGGCAATCGTGTATTTCGGTTGGGGGACACACAGTAGATCGTTGTTTGCATGAGGCATCCTCCCATCGATTGTGGCAGGCTGTGGCTATGTCGCACGCGAGCAGTGGATTTGTTTCCTATATTCCATCCATGATTCATCCACTCCCAAAGAGGCCCCGTAGAGGGATCGTTGTTTAACATCGTCGCAAAATTCCATTCCCCTCCCCCCATCGCCGGACCTGAAGGATTGTCTGCTGGAACGCAACCTCCTGCGGCAACGGCCATTCGGGTCACATCTGCTGGATTTATTTCAACATCGCCGGAAAAATGCGGCGTTCCGGTGCCTTGCAGTGCAAACAGCAGCGGTTGGCCACCTGAAGACACAAGTTCATTATGAACAAATAACGCTGCCTGCATGTCGGTGAAACATCTTAGTCCAGGAACGCGTTCCGGTATGCTGCGTGGATCCAAGCCGAGTCGGATCGCTGCAAGCCCCTGACAGCCTTGACGGTATTGGCCATAACTTCCGCCTGAATCTCGAATGAAACGCTGCCAGAAGTAATCAACGTTCGTCCAAGTATACTCCTGGTTAGTATAGTCTTGCTGTCGAGGTCGTAGGAATGGGCCCCAATTGCCAATGCCTCCTCTCCCCCAAGGATAGGAGCTATCTTGCAAGCCAAGTGGGTCGACGAGAGTCAAGGGACTGCTGCGTACATACTCGTAGAGATTTGTGTTTCCATTTTTTTTGGAAGTGATTAGCCGAGTAACCTCTTCATGCGGGTACCCAAGCGTTGGCTCTCCCGGCTGGCCAAGTGGATCTCGCTGCAGAAATGTTCCCGTAGTTGCTGCATACATTTTCAATGTTCCTGAAGTAAAGAATGCTGATTTGATTCTGGTTTCTTTGGAGTCATCAGCAGAAGTCTGTGCGGTTGTTTGATTTGAATAGCGGGTGGCAATGACTTGCTAATTGCGATAGCCTCTTGTCGTCGCATAGCCAAGCGTTGAGGATCAACTGCTCGCAGAAGTTTTGCAGGCAATGTGGCGCTGATGATCCCTGCTAACGGTGCGAACGGCGAACCGACATGAGTCAAACCCGGAATCGTTGGAAGACCGAGTTGTAGCCATTCAAGTGCAGGTGGATTTGGCAAACCGGTCGCGTCGAGTCCGGCGTTCCAGTTCAGATTCGGGAACGACGGCGGCAGATGCCGATTCGCTGTTTGGACACCGGGGATCTGATTCGACGGATGCCGTGCAGTTGGCCTGCCCGCTTGAATTCGTGATTGAATTTTCGCTTTGAACCGCTCGCGCTCCAACTGATTCATGCGGTTCGTAAATTCGACCTTAGCGCGGAGCATATCAGAAGCCATTTGCCTCAAAACATGCCTCGGAAAGCACCCGAATGGCAGAGGTACGTCTGGGCCAAAATAGTCCAGTAACGTCTGTTGTTCGATGAGCCGATCACGGACGAGTTCGGCATGCTCCCAAAACGCACGATTGATCAAATCATTCGGCGTCAGTTGACAAGCAGCCTTGTAAGAATCGCAGGCTTTCCCGATCCATCCGTTGTCCTCAAGGCAATGGCCTCGCATCACAAGAAAATCTGCGAGTTCCTGCTCTGGTGTGAGCGAGTTCAAATAACCAAGCCGCTCGATCATTTCATCCGAGATTGGTTCCGGCCAGCCACGATAATAGTCATCAGGGAAAAAATTTGCTCCTTGGCCTGTGGCTTCGACATTGAACCGCTCTTTCCCAAAAGGGTGCTTGCAGTCAGGATCATCCCAGCGGCAAAACAAGTGGGAGCGAGCATGAACCATTTTGATGGGCCAACCGAGTCGCCGTCCCACGGCGGTGTACAAGACGGGCATCGAGGCACACGTCCCGCCGTTACCATTCAACATCCCATGAATGAACAGATCGGCTGAATCACGGAAGTCTGGATTGCGGATGCGCTCAGGGTTGTAACGCACTCCAAAATCTTGTTGGAGTACCGTCACCATCATCAGGACACAGTATTTTGCCTGTGAGTTTTGCCCTTCAGCGGGATTCGCAACAAAACGATGGTAATTTCGGTGGATTTCCGCACCGACGCGTTCGGCCATTCGGTCAATGCGCTCTAAAGCCGCAATCAAATCTAGAGATTCACTTCCTGGCAACCCCGCTGCACAAGCCAGATTCCGATCCGCAATTTCGCCGACGAATAATTCGTCGGTTCCAGATGTAACAGATGCCAACAGATTTTCAACGACATCATTTTTAGTTGGACTGCCGACCATCGGGACGCTTCTCCGAGTGTAGCGGGATTGCTCTAACTCAGTGTACCGCGCCAGATCAGGAAGTCAATCAGAATTCAACATACCGCCTGCAAGGCCGTTGATGAGGTCCAACATGCCGATCCAGTTCAGCCCGAGGTTAGCGCGGTATATGTCACGTGTGACGCTGCAGGTTGGCGAGCATTAAAATTGCGTTGCGAATTGTAGATGGCAGCGCACTCCAACGAGAGATGACTATTTGCAAATCAGCGTCATAGGGTGCCAAGGATGGCCAACAAGCGTCCCTGCTTTGCAGCGCCGGTGCAGCGCGTGTATTTGGGTGAGATCCGCAACCATCCTCGACATCAGTGCTTACGTCATTTTTTCCAGGGGGTTCAATTCCCCCCGCCTCCATTTTTTGAGGAACCGTGGGGACACTGTGCTCGCTTGAAATTGCGTTGCGATTTTGCTTGCATTGTCGGGATCACAGGTTTTGATCTATTTTGATTTGGAGCGGAATGATGGCGAGGATGGCTCGAGCGGAAGTGTTTGCGCCTGATGAAGTTGCGGTTGTGCATGTGATGAATCGCGTGGTTCGTCGTT
>JBIKZJ010000536.1:0-3843 GCA_044354755.1 Schlesneria sp.
CAAGTCCAACTCAGCCGCACCGAACAACGATCACGCACGATCCAGGTCGCTCGTCAAGTTGCTTCGCAGCAAGAGTATGACTACCAAGTCCAACTCTGTCGCCAGGAAACCCGTTCACGCACCTACCAGGTCGTCGATCAGGTTGCCGAAGCACAAGAGTACGACTATCAAGTCCAACTGAGCCGCACGGAAAACCGTACCCGTCAGGTTGCGGTCAGCCGTCAGGTTGCTGAAGAAAAAGTTCGCACTGTCAACTTCATGGTTGCCGTTCCCAAGACTCGCGAAGAGTCCTACAACGTCACCGTGTTTGACACTGTCAACGAAGAAAAGTCGGAAATGTACAATGTGTGCGTTCCGGTGACCGTTGAAAAAGAAGTTTCGGTTCAGGTCTGCACCATGGTTGCCAAGAAGGTCATGGTTGCTGTTCCTGCTTCGAACGCTGGTGCTTACGGTGCTGGTAACGGTGCCTACGGTGCTGGTGGTTGCGGAGCTGCTAATGGTGGTTGTGGTGCCTGTGGCGCCGCTGCTCCTGCCGCTCCTTGCTGCAACTGATTTGTTTCCTCAATCGATCCCCATCGATTGACTTGATTTGAGGACAACCCTCTCATCTTCCAAGTGCCCCGCAGTGCAAACTGCGGGGTATTTTGGTTCTTTGGGTGATCAAATCGTTCGTCAACATTCCTTCTGTGTGCGGGATCATCGGCCCCTGCGACTCGTCGAGATCACCTCGTCCAGTAACGCCTCCAGTCGCCGAATCCCTTGCTCTGGGTCGAACATCTGCTGGACGCGAGCTTGAGCCAGTACCGCTCGCGCCTGCCAATCGCTCAAATGATCCATCGCGTCTGCGATTCCGTCGGCCAGCGCCATTGCGTCTCCGGCAGGGACCAGACCACCACAGCGACCATGATCGAGGATTTCCGCAGGACCGCTGGGGCAGGTTGTCGACAAGGCGGGAACACCACAGGAAACCGCTTCAATCAGCGCATTCGGCATCCCCTCGAACAATGACGGCAAGACAAACAGATCGGCCTGCTGATACCAGTGCCGGGGGTCGGCCACAAATCCGGCCAGAATCACATTTGCTTCGAGTTGATGTGTTCGCACATAGTCCCGCAGTTCGGCTTCGGTTTCCCCCTGGCCAAACACGACCAGTTGCAGCAATCGCCCGCGGCGGTGGACCAGTTCTTCGATTGCTTCCAGCAAAAAACGATGTCCCTTTTGTGGGTGCAATCGACCGGCACAGATCACCTGAAACATCAAGGGATCTGTGGAAAAACTCGCTGGAAACAGCGTTGGCGGATTCGCAATGGTTTTCTCGCCGGCGGGGAGTGAATTGGGACTGGCCTGGCCTTGAGTTCGCAGATCTTCTTGAGCTCGCAGATCACAGAGCAGATTTTGAGAGACTTTGACGTGATTGGGATCGAGCTGAAAATAGTCGAGCACACGCTGACGCAAGCCTTCGGAATTGGCCAGCACCACACTGGCGGCACGGTAGGCTCGCCGCGCGAACCATTTTGAGAGGCGAATCGACCAACGGGCATGCAGCTCGAGCTCGGGGCCGGGGTCGGCAACGCAGCACGAAACGCGTGGGGTTGGCCGGAAGGCACATCCTCCTGCCGCATCCAGAGTCGCCAGATAGGTTCGGTCGTAGATGACATCAATCCGCTCGGCGGACAGGACTTTGGCGAGATACAATTGACGCAGCAGTCGCGTCAGCTTCATCCACCGCAAAATCTTCAGGGGCCAGGTTTCTCGTGAACCATCCCAATAGGCAAAAATCGGCACATCGGCGGGGACTTCGGGGAGCAGTTCTCCGTTTTTCACCGCCAGATACAGCAGCGGTTCGAAGCGGGTGCGGTCGATTCGTTTGAGAATCTCGAGCACCTGTCGCTCGGCCCCGCCTCCTCCCATGGAACCAATCACGAACAACACACGCGAGCGGGATTTGGATGACATCTGTTATTTTTTACCGTAGTTGAGTTTTCCAATATCATTATCGCCGCCGTAATCCCGTTGCACGAGCAGCTTGGCGGAGCACCAATCCAGTGGGACTTCTCCAATGGGACTTCGATTACGACCCGAGAGAATGTGTCCATCCGAGCGGCAGCAGGGGGTTCACCACCCCGGTCGACTCGCGCAACCAGCAACCGGTCGCGCTGGTCACCTCGCCAATTTTTGTCACAGGTGTCTCGTGTTGCCAGTGCGACATCAGCAACCGGCCATCTGCGGGACTCACCGCGAACAGCAATTCAAAATCCTCGCCATCACTTAATCCATGTAACAAGGGAGATCGCCCATCCTGCAGATTTTGGGCGGTGGTTGTCAGCGGGAGGGAATCGGCATCGAGAATCCCCCCAACAACACTCGCCCTGAGCAGGTGATGCAGGTCCGCCGCCAGGCCATCGCTGACATCAATCATGGCATGCAAGTCCACCATTTGGGACAGGGCCCGGACTTCGCGTAGCCGAGGCGTAAACGTGAGGTGGCGTCCGGAAGGCAAACTCCCCCCCAAGGCTCCGGTGACAAATAACCAGTCTCCGGGTACGGCCCCCTGACGACAAACAGGCTGAAGCTTCAGCGGCTCACCAACCACCGTGACGCTGATGACTAGTGGCCCATTCCAGCTGTTGGTATCTCCCCCCGCGAGAACCACGTCGAATTCTTCTGCCAGCGCGATTAAACCCCGGTGAACTTCTTTGGCAAACTCCATCCCGCGTTCGTTGGGGAGTGCCACGGAAACAAATGCCGCAGTCGCTCGTCCCCCCATCGCGGCAATATCACTGAGATTGACCGCTAGTCCCTTTCGTCCGGCTTGGGCTGGTGTAGCCGAGGGAAAAGTGAAGTGAACCCCCTCCATCAGCATATCGATTGCCACGAGCGTATCACGATCGGACGCAGGCCTGAGGCTGGCCGCATCGTCACCGATCCCCAACCGAACAGGTTCGTGATCACGCACCTGGGCTCGAATCCAATCAATCAAAACAAATTCCGGTCGGTTCATTTTGACCTTTCTCTCGGGAATTCAGTGAATGTTCATGAAAATGCGCGGGAACGGAACGATTGACCCTTGCGATTCAGGCCAAGATGGTTTTTCATCTATCAAGAGAATCATTGTTTTCCAGCATTTCAGGAGCCAGCTGCGTGCCCACCTACGACTACAAGTGCGATGCCTGCGATCATCTGTGGGAAGAATTTCAGTCGATTAAAGCAGATCCGATCAAGAAGTGCCCGAGTTGTGGCAAATCGAAAGCCCGGCGTCAAATTGGTGGGGGAGCGGGACTGATCTTCAAGGGATCGGGATTCTACCTGACCGACTACCGAAGTGATTCCTACAAAAAGGCTGCCGAAGCAGACAAGAAGGCCTCATCGGGAGGTGATTCCGCCCCCAAAAGCGACGGAGGATCGGCTCCGAAGCCAGAATCCGGCAAAAAGAACTCCGACAAGAGCTAAGGTTTTGAAGAAAGGGTGCATCAGCGTAACGAGCTCACGCGCTGCTCACGGGGGCTGACTTGAGAAAAATGGGTAAGTCACTTCTTGCATCATCAGGGGGCGAACGGCATTGAGCGGCCCCCGCAAGCCTGCCGCAGGGGCCTCGGTCAAAGCCCTTACTGCATAGGCCGAGTTGAATCACAGGCATCCCCCCCCAAAGGTCGAACTCCTCACACATCAATTCCCTCACACATCCATTCCCTCACACATCCATTCCCTCACACATCCATTCCCTCACACATCCATTCCCTCAGGAAAATTGCTCGAAGATGATTCGCCTTCCCGAATGTCCCATCTGCCATCATCCGGTTGCACCGGCTTCCGATCCGAATGCCAGCTATGCACCCTTCTGCA
>JBIKZJ010000167.1:0-12684 GCA_044354755.1 Schlesneria sp.
CTTTCCTTCAGTCTGGCTCTTTAGAGTGTTTTCCAGTCTGGTTGTGAACAGGTCGGTTAGAGAAAGAGGATTGCGAGCAAAATGGCGAAAGATCTGTTTGTACGCACAAAGCCACACGTGAATGTTGGCACAATTGGTCACATCGACCACGGTAAGACGACAACAACAGCCGCAATTCTTGCCGTACAGACCGCGAAGGGTCTGGCGAAATTTAAGAGCTATTCGGATATCGCTAAGGGCGGAACCGTACGCGACGACACGAAGACGGTGACGATCGCCGTCAGTCACGTCGAATACGAGACTCCGAATCGTCACTATGCGCACATCGATTGCCCTGGTCACGCCGACTATATTAAGAACATGATCACCGGTGCCGCTCAGATGGACGGCGCAATTTTGGTGGTATCAGCCTCAGACGGTCCGATGCCTCAGACCCGAGAACACATTCTGCTTGCCAAGCAAGTGAACGTTCCAGCGCTGGTGGTATTCTTGAATAAGTGTGATCTCGTCGACGACGAGGAATTGCTCGAATTGGTCGAAATGGAAGTTCGAGATTTGCTCAACAAATACGAATTCCCCGGTGATGATATTGCGATCGTCCGTGGTAATGCAAAGGGCGCATTGGACAATCCCGCAGATCCAAAATTCAGTCAGTGCATCACCAATCTGATGGAAGCTCTGGATCGTGATGTTCCAGAACCCGCTCGTGAAATTGACAAACCGATGTTGATGGCGATTGAAGACGTGTTCTCAATCGAAGGTCGCGGTACCGTTGTTACTGGTCGTATTGAGCAGGGCGTGCTCAAGGTCGGTGACAAGGTTACGTTGTTGGGGTTGGCCGATCCACAGGAAACGACTTGTACGGGTGTGGAAATGTTCCAGAAGACTCTGGATCAGGGTATCGCTGGCGACAACGTGGGTGTGTTGCTTCGCGGTATCAAGAAAGAAGACGTACAGCGTGGTCAGGTGTTGGCCAAGCCAGGCTCGATCAAGCCACATTCAAAATTTGAATGCCAAGTGTACGTGTTGAGCAAAGAAGAAGGTGGTCGTTCGACTCCATTCTTCAGCGGTTATCGTCCCCAGTTCTACTTCCGTACTACGGACGTCACTGGTGCAACCACTCTGTTAGGTGGTGCTGAAATGTGCATGCCAGGTGACAATGTCACCATGCAGGTGGAACTCGGTAAGCCGATCGCTATGACCGATAACATTCGATTCGCGATTCGCGAAGGTGGTAAGACTGTCGGTTCCGGGGTAGTAACCAAGATTCTGGACTGATTCCTGATCTGAGTTATTATTTTGGGTTGAGTTCATCGGTATTTTAGGGTTGCGGCTGTTAAAACAGCCGTTTCCCCGAAATCGGTATCACTATTGATCGGATTGAGGGTCGGCACGTGGCACGAGAATTCGTTTGGCTGGAATGTACTGAAACTGGGCTCAGAAATTACCGGATCTCGAAAGAGACCAAGGGTACTGAACGACTTCAGCTGAAGAAATATAACAAGAAGTTGCGGCGTCATACGATTCACAAGGAATCGCGCAAAAAGTAAGCTTCGTTTCAGACGAACGGGCGTAGCTCAATTGGCAGAGCACTGGATTCCAAATCCAGGTGTTGGGGGTTCAATTCCCTCCGCCCGTGTTTTGATCAGGGGCCTTGAGGTACGTAAGGCGCTTTGCGTGACAAATCGGTAACTTGGAAGAATTTATGGCCAAAGTTCAACACGAAACGCTGTTGAAAAGTATCTTAAGTACTGATTTGTATCAACGAAAACAGGGGCGTACGGTGCGCGGAGGCACCGCTGCGGCAATTTTGTTGACGGTGGTGCTTGGATGCCAGGCGTTATATGATTCAGTGCTCCTTGACCTCGGCAGCTCAATCGCCTACGCAACGGTGATCGGATTGATTGTGGTTGGTGGATGGTTGGCTTATCGAGCGGTCAACTATCGTCCATTTGCTGATTTTTTGATTGAAGTCGAGTCGGAGATGACCAAAGTCACTTGGCCATCTTGGGGTGAGTTACAACGAGCGACCGTGGTGGTGTTGGCGACGATGTTCATTTTCAGTGCGTTGTTATTCGGCTACGACATTCTCTGGCAGTGGTTCTTACAAGTCACAGGCGTGTTGAGGTTGAATCCCTGAACGGCTGGTGATTTATTCGCAGTGTTAACCAAATTGATTCCAGGCATTCACCAACAGGGTAGCAACTATGACATCGGAATCCGTTTCAGAGGGTTCCCAAGACACCCAGATGAACTGGTATGTTTTGAAAATTCAAAGTAACCGCGAGAAGACCATTCGCGATTCACTGTTGCGAAGAATGCGGCAAGAGGGATTGCAGGATTTTTTCGGTGACATTGTGATTCCGACTGAGAAAGTCATCGAGAATCGAAATGGCAAAAAGAAAATTGTCGAGCAGAAGCTGTATCCAGGCTATTTAATGGTACAGATGGTGCTAAATGATGACACTTGGTATTTAGTTCGAAGTACGAGCGGTGTTGGTGATTTTACTGGTACATCCGGAAAACCGTCACCGATGCCAATGCATGAAATTCAGCGTATGTTGGGAGCGGGCCAAGCTGTCGCTGAAGAACCGGCAAAGTTGAAACACGATTTAAAGTCTGGTGATAATGTCAAGATTATCGAGGGTCCGTTTGGTTCTTTCGACGGGACAGTTGGTTCGGTCGATCCGACAAATGGAAAATTGACGGTGATGATCGAAATCTTCGGGCGAAGTACGCCTGTGGATGTGGAAGCGTGGCAGGTTGAACGGGTGTGATAGTCAGTTCATCGGGTAACTCCGATGGAACCACAAAGTTGAAGATCAAGACGGAATTCGTATTACTGCAGACAACGAACTGCAATTTGGAAGAGCGGAGACGACCGGTGGCGAAAAAACAAGCAAAAATCAAAGCTCAGGTGAAGGTTCAGATTGCCGGGGGCAAGGCGACACCTGCACCACCAGTCGGTACGGCTCTCGGACCTCACGGTATCAACCTCGGTCAGTTCGTCATGCAGTTCAACGAGAAGACTCGTGAATTAAATGGGATGATCGTTCCTGTCGTGGTCACGATTTTCGACGATCGTACGTTCACTTTTGTGCTGAAAAGTCCCCCGGCATCAGTCCTGCTGAAACAGGCAGCGAAAATCGCTTCCGGCGCACACAATGCACGGACAGAAAAGGTCGGTAGCGTGACTCAGGCACAGCTCATCGAAATCGCGAAGGCCAAGTTTGAAGATTTGAATACAGCAAATGTCGAGCAAGCGGCGAAGATGATCGCGGGTACGGCGCGAAGCATGGGAATCGAAGTGATTTGATTTGTTGCAGCGCGGGTGTGCACCACGAGGGTGAACGGCAGTGTTTGTCGCGAGCACATTAGCAACCAAGAAGTTCCTTAATTCGGTTTGGGTTTTGATATGGCACGACAATCGAAGCGTATTCGGCACTTGACACAGGTATTGGAGGCGGTTCCTCCTTCAGATCTGGCATCAGCGATAGCTGTGCTGCAGAAAGTTGAGTCAGGTTTACCGGAAAAAATTCGCAAATGCAAATTTGATCAAACTGTGGCAATTGCTGTTCGCTTGGGTGTGGATCCCAAACAGGCGGATCAAATTGTACGAGGTTCGATCGTGCTACCACACGGAATTGGTAAGACACAGCGAATTTTGGTGTTTACACAAGGGGACAATGCCGCCATCGCAACTGCTGCCGGTGCTGATTTCATCGGCGGTAAGGATCTCGCCGACAAAATTAAGGCGGGATGGATGGATTTTGACGTGGCAATTGCGACACCTGACATGATGGGTGTTGTCGGTCCGTTGGGTAAGATTCTCGGGCCACGCGGGTTGATGCCGTCTCCACGGGCCGGTACGGTGACTCAGGATGTTGCGGCAGCGGTACGCGAGTACAAAGCAGGGAAAGTCGAATTCCGAGTCGATTCAGGTGGTAACGTACACTGTGTTGTCGGACGGCTTTCATTTTCTCAACAGAATCTGGTTGAAAACGCAGAGGCGTTGCTGAAATACATTCGGTCGTTGAAGCCATCTACCTCCAAGGGCCAATACATTCGGAACGTTGCGATTGGCGCAACGATGACACCGAGTATTACAGTCGCCGTCTAATTCAGAATTGATTATCCTCCGGTTGGTTTGATATTCCATGAGCAAATACGTTAAAGACTTAATGATCGACGGCATCCAAAAGGTTGTCGGAGATTGTCGTGAAGTTGTGGTGATTGACGTTTCCAAAGTCGATGCGGTGAGCGCGAATCGTCTACGTAGCGCGCTTCGCGTGAAAAACATTCGTTTGCTCGGCGTGAAAAATGCGGTAGCCAGACGGGCGTTGGGCGAAATTGGGCTTTCAGGCGTCGGCAAGGCATTGGTTGGCCCTTCAACTCTGGCGTTTGGTGGCGAGGACATCGTCGCTTTGTCTCGCGAGTTGACGGAGTGGGCTGACAAGATCAAAGTATTGCAAATCAAAGGTGGTGGCCTGGGTGATACATCGCTCACCGCAACCGATGTCGAGACACTCAGCAAGAGTCCTGGGCGCAAAGAAACGCTATCCCAGCTGGTCGGACTGATACTGTCGCCGGGGGCGCGAGTTTCTGGAGCACTGTTGGGTGCCGGTGGCAAACTGGCTGGTCAGGTTAAGACCTTGAGTGAGCGTGCGGAGTAGTCGAACAAATAAGTGTCGCTCGGATGGTTTGGGCGGTGAGGATTTCGACTTAGAACATTTCTGTTATCGAGCAATTAAGAAAGGCTGATGAGTATGACCGAAGCGACGTTTGACGATGCCACGAAAGAATTGGGCAACAAAATCGTAGCTCTGACTTTGCTGCAGGCAAAGGCGTTGTCGGATTATTTGAAGAACGTCCATGGCATCGAGCCAGCGGGTGGTGGCGTTGTCATGGCAGCAGGTCCTGCTGCTGCTGCACCTGTTGTCGAAGCCAAGACTGAATTCGACGTGATTCTGACTGGATTTGGCGAAGCAAAGATCAACGTGATCAAGGTTGTGCGCGGAGCGACCGGTTTGGGCTTGAAAGAAGCCAAGGACTTGGTTGAGGCTGTGCCAAAGGCCCTGAAGACGGGTGTGTCGGAAGACGACGCCAAGAAGCTGAAGGCCGAGGTCGAAGCTGCTGGCGGTACTTGCGAGATCAAGTAAGCACGAATACGTTCGTCCCTTGTTGCCCAAACCATATTGTGTTGATCAGTAAATCCGAATTTGGTGCCTGAATTAGCCCGGAGAGAAGTCATGCTCTTTCCGGGCTGATCGCTCTTGTAGTCAAGAGTTGCGAAATCAGTCGCTTTCTGAGATGCTGTGTTAACCGGAAGTGACCGACTCGATCGAAACAAGTTCGCAAGTTCCGATCGATTTGAGTATTTGGCTTGGTTTTATTCACGGCGGACAACAAGGGTCGAGATTAAGTCTGGGGAGATCCGCAGGACGTACCAACCTCGGTTCCCTCGGCAAAATTGAGAATTGTTGATGTTAACCGGCGGGACACGCTGGAAATAGTTTGCCCGACGCGAGTTCGATGAACAGACGCAAAGTCGATCGGTTGATTGACAGCGTTCTTCGTATTCGTTGTGATTTGTTCTGAAGGGATTTTGTTCGATGCCGATTCCTGCTGTTCGCACAATCCAGACCAATGAAATCCGCAATTTTGGCTCGATTCAAGGAACGTTTGAGATTTCGGACCTGACCCGGATCCAGACCGATTCGTATGTTCGCTTTCTTCAGTTGGAGGCGGATGCCCGAGAACGGAAGGATGAGGGTTTAGAGGCGATTCTCCGCGAGGTATTCCCGATCGAAAGTTACGACGGGAAATACCGACTTGAGTACATTAAATACGAACTTGGCAAACCACGCTATACCCAATTGGAATGCCGGCAGCTGCGATTGACCTTCGGAAGACCATTTCGGATTTGGCTGCGTTTGGTGAAAGAGCAGCCGATCGAGGAAGAAGTGTATCTTGGTGACATGCCGATCATGATCGGTGGTGGTGAGTTCATCATCAATGGCTCCGAGCGGGTGGTTGTCTCGCAATTGCATCGATCGCCGGGCGTTGACTTCGTACAATCTGCAGAACCTGGTGAGAGAAAGCAGTTTTCTTGTCGAGTGATCCCGGAACGTGGGAGCTGGATTGAAATTGTCATCAGTAAACGGGACACCCTGGGAGTAAGGATCGACCAGAGTGGTAAGTTTTCTGCAATGACCTTTTTGCGGGCCATGAATCCTGACTACGGGACCAGTGCGAATCTGGTCAAGTTGTTCTACAAAACGGAGACGGTCAAGTGCGGTCGTGATGATGCAGCGGCTTATTTGAACGGCAAGTACGCCGCCGACGACATCGTCTACCCTGCGAACCATGAGAAATGCGGCGAGATCATCGTCGAATTAGGCCAATTGATTACGAAATCTACTGGCGAAGAAATTCGCAGCTCAACTCTCAAAGCAGTGGAAGTGATTGAAGCGGTCGACAATAAGGTCGATTTGCTGGCTTTATCGAGTATTCTCGAAGACCCAACGGTAACGCATGAGGACGCCCTTCTGCGAATTTATCAGCGTTTGCGTCCAGGGAATCCTCCGCAGTTGGAAAAGGCAATGGAACTTTTCAACGAAAAGTTTTTCGATGCTAATCGTTATCGCCTGGGTCGTGTCGGTCGATTCCGGATCAATCGTAAGTTTGATCAAGATATTCCCGACACGGAAATGACATTGAAGGCGGAAGATATCGTCAATTCCATTCGTTACGTGATCAAATTGCGTGGCGATGATCCTATGGCACACGTTGACGACATCGACAATTTGGGGAATCGTCGATTAAGGACGATTGATGAATTGGCTGCTGAAGAAATTCGAAAAGGCTTCTTGAAACTGCGCCGCACTGTTCAAGAGCGGATGCAGATGAAGGATGTTGAAGAAATGTCACCAAGAACATTGGTGAATCCGAAGAGTGTCTCGGCTGCAATCGAGTACTTTTTCGGTCGCGGTGAACTTTCTCAGGTTGTCGATCAGACTAATCCTTTGGCGACATTGACCCACGAACGTCGGTTAAGTGCGCTGGGACCTGGAGGTTTGAATCGTAAACGCGCTGGTTTCGAGGTTCGTGATGTGCACATCTCGCACTATGGTCGAATCTGTCCGATTGAAACGCCCGAAGGTACGAACATTGGATTGATTTCCAGTCTGAGTATTTTTGCCAAAGTCGATGACTACGGATTTTTGATCACACCCTATCGGTCTGTGATTGGCCGCAAGGTGAGTGACGAGGTCAAATGGCTGCGTGCTGACGAAGAAGCTCGTGTCTTCATCGCACCGGCGGATACTCGTGTTGAAGATGGCAAAATCGCTGAAGACCGAGTCATGGCACGTTTTCATAACGACGTGGTTTGGATGGCTGCCACAGAGGTTCACTACATCGACGTATCGCCGTGTCAAATGGTGGGTGTTTCGGCAGGTTTGATTCCTTTCCTCGAGCACGACGATGCAAACCGTGCATTGATGGGCTCGAACATGCAAAGGCAGGGGGTTCCTCTGCTGGTTGCTGAGGCACCGCTGGTGGGTACCGGCCTGGAGACTGCGGTTGCCGAGAGTTCTGGGATGGTATTGCGAGCGGAGCGGTCTGGCAAAATCACCTATGTGGATGCCGATCGGATTGAACTCGAAGGCAAATCATTTCCGCTGCGGAAATATACCGGCCTGAACGAACGAACCTGCCTCAATCAGAAGCCGATCGTCAAGGTCGGCCAGAAGGTCAAAAAGGGCGAGATTCTCTGTGATAGTGCCGCGACATCGAAGGGTGAGTTAGCACTCGGACGAAACGTGCTGGTCGCCTTCATGTCCTTCGAAGGGTTCAACTTTGAAGATGCGATCATTCTGTCCGAGCGGTTAGTCAAGGAAGATGTCTACACGTCCATTCATATTGATGAGTTTGACGTTGAAGTACGCGAGACAAAACTCGGCCGGGAGGAATTTACCCGTGATATTCCGAATGTAAGCGAAAAGGCGCTCCGCCATTTGAGCGAAGAAGGGATTGTTCAGGTAGGAACCTATGTGGAACCTGGAGATATCCTGGTTGGTAAGGTTTCGCCGAAAGCAAAAACCGAGTTGACACCTGAAGAGAAGTTGTTGCATGCAATTTTCGGCAGGGCTGGCGAGGATGTGAAGAACGAGTCTCTTGAGGTACCGAGCGGTACTGAGGGGATCGTCATTCACACGGAAAAATTTTCGCGACGGATGAGTCTGTCAGAGGGTGACCGAAAGAAGTTTGAGGCCGAGTTGAAATCGGTTGAGGATTCCGGAAGTGAAGCGATCGCGGCAGCGTTTCGAGAGTTTTTGAAGGATTTTGAGAAAGCACTTGAGAAGAAGTTGACCGACGATGACAGCCGTGACATTCGTACGCTGACCGATGATAAATTTGTCGCGACCTACGCAGAACATTTTCTTGGCAAATTTGAAAATCTGGAGATTAAGAGTCCCCAGAAACGATCAGAATGCAAGAAATCGATTAAGGAGTTCTGGGGTCCTGTTGAAGAGGCGATCGACTCTCGCGATCGTAAGTTGAACACGATGAAGCGTGGCGACGAGTTGCCGAGTGGTGTGCTGCAGATGGTGAAAGTGTATGTGGCGTCAAAGCGGCAGATTTCTGTCGGCGATAAGATGGCTGGTCGACACGGTAACAAGGGGGTGATCTCAAAGATTCTCCCCGAAGAGGACATGCCATTTCTCGCAGATGGAACCTCGGTTGACATCATCCTGAATCCACTGGGCGTACCGAGCCGTATGAACGTCGGTCAGATTCTGGAAACCCACTTGGGTTGGGCCGCTGCCAAACTTGGGTTTAAGGTCCGTAGTCCAGTGTTTGACAGTCCGTCAGAGGATACCATTCGTTCGCTGTTGGTTGAGGCCGGTTTGCCAGAGGATGGTAAGGCTCAATTGCATGACGGACGAACGGGTGAGCCGTTTGAGCAGAAGACGACTGTTGGATACATTTACATGCTCAAACTGCACCATTTGGTTGAAGACAAGGTGCATGCACGAGCCACTGGACCGTATTCGTTGATCACTCAACAACCATTGGGTGGTAAAGCCCGGTTTGGTGGTCAGCGGTTTGGGGAGATGGAAGTGTGGGCACTCGAAGCTTACGGTGCGGCATACATTCTTCAGGAACTACTGACAGTGAAGAGCGATGATGTCGAGGGTCGTACGAAGATCTACGAATCGATGGTCAAGGGCGAGAACACGCTTGAGGCCGGTACGCCAGCAAGCTTCGAGGTTTTAAACAATGAAATTCGCGGGCTCTGTTTGAACATGCAACTTGAAAAGAGCCCTAATTAATCACTCTTGAATGCCTTCGGACGCTGAGAAAGCGTTTGGTGACTGGTGATCAGTTGGACAAGGGATTGGCAATCCCCGAAGGCTCTTGAACTTATGCCACATTCGACTTTCCGCCTGCCATTTCAAGGAGCACGCCGTGAGCGTCGGTGAAACCACATACGATCGCGTCAATGAATACTCGGCCATTAAGATTGGTCTTGCTAGTCCGCAGGACATTCGAGGTTGGTCATTTGGCGAAGTAAAAAAACCGGAAACAATCAACTACCGAACGTACCGACCCGAGCGGGACGGTCTGTTCTGTGAACGGATTTTTGGACCTGAAAAGGACTGGGAATGTGCCTGCGGGAAATACCGTGGCATGAAATACAAAGGGATGATTTGTGATCGCTGTGGCGTAAAGGTGACTCATAGTCGCGTTCGCCGCAAGCGAATGGGCCATATTGAGCTCGCCGCCCCGGTCGTTCACATCTGGTTTTTTAAGTCGATGCCCAGCCGCTTGGGTGCCTTGTTGAATGTCAAAACAACGGCCTTGGAAAAGGTCGTGTATTTCCAGGACTATATCGTACTGGACCCAGGCGACACGCCGTTGCGGAAGGGTCAATTGCTGACCGAAGAAGAAGCGCGACAAGCCCGAGCTAAGTATGGTGAGTCAACTTTTGAGATTGAGATGGGTGCGGACGCAGTCAAAAAACTGCTGATGAGCCTGAATCTTGTTGAGCTATCGGCACAGTTGCGTATTGAGTTGAAAAAGACGACGAGTCAGCAAAAGAAAAAAGAGCTGATTAAGCGTTTAAAAATCTCAGAGGCACTTCGTGACAGTGACAACAAACCAGAGTGGATGGTTTTGGACTGTGTACCTGTCATTCCACCCGATCTTCGTCCTCTGGTGTTGCTAGATTCGGGAAATTTTGCCACCAGCGATCTGAATGACCTCTACCGCCGGATCATCAATCGAAACAACCGGCTGAAGAAGCTCGTTGATCTGAATGCTCCTGAAGTGATTGTCCGCAACGAAAAACGAATGTTGCAGCAATCGGTGGATGCGTTGTTTGACAACAATCGCTGCAAGCGACCGGTTTTGGGTTCCTCAAACCGGCCGCTGAAATCTCTGACCGACATGATCAAGGGTAAGCAGGGTCGTTTCCGCGAAAACCTGCTCGGTAAGCGTGTCGATTATTCGGCAAGAAGTGTGATCGTCGTCGGTCCGAATCTGGAACTTCATCAGTGCGGTCTGCCGAAGAAGATTGCGCTCGAATTGTATCAACCGTTTATTATTCGACGTTTGAAAGAGTTGGGCCACGCAGACACAATCAAGAGCGCCAAGCGGATGCTTGAGCGACGCGATGAAGAGGTTTGGGATATTCTCGAAGAGGTGATCACCAATCATCCGGTACTGCTGAACCGAGCTCCGACATTGCACCGTATGGGTATTCAGGCGTTTGAGCCAATTCTGGTCGAAGGTAACGCGATCCGGATTCATCCGCTCGTGTGTAAGGGCTTTAACGCGGACTTCGACGGCGATCAGATGGCAGTCCACCTGCCGTTGTCGATCGAGGCCCAGGTTGAAGCGACGACACTGATGATGTCAACAAACAACATCTTTAGTCCTTCCAACGGGGCGCCGATCATCAGTCCATCACAAGACATTGTGATGGGTTGCTACTACGTCACGCTAAAGAAGGAAGATCGTCCAGGTAACGGAATGATCTTTGCCTCAACACAAGAAGTTCACACTGCGTTTCTGCTTGGCAAAGCGACTCTGCACACCATGATCAAGGTTCGGATGCCGAAGGACAAGCGGGTCAAGGGCGAGGGATCCGATGAGTACAAGCTTGGTGGCGTAGTGGAAACGAGTGTCGGGCGTGTCATGTTTAATGACATTCTGCCGGCAAAAATGGCGTATTACAACATCACGATGAAAAACAAGGATCTGGCTAACGTCATTTCCGACTGTTACCTGGAACTCGGTCGTCGCCAGACGATCAAGTTGCTGGATCGGATGAAAGAAGTCGGCTTCCGTGAATCAACACGCAGCGGTCTTTCATTCGCAGCGAGCGACTTGAAGACTCCTGATAACAAGGAAAAGGTGATCACCGCTGCCGAGTCGACGGTGCTGAAGAAGCAAAAGCTGTATGAAAAGGGCGTGATCACTGCAAAAGAACGTTACGAACAGGTTCTCGACACTTGGACGCATGCAAGCGATTTGATCAAAATCGCGATGATGGATGCGTTTAAAAACGATGTTCGTGATAATGGCCACTACGTAAACCCGGTTTATCTGATGGCAGACTCGGGTGCACGAGGGGGTCAGGAACAGATTCGTCAGCTCGCCGGGATGCGAGGTTTGATGGCAAAGCCGAGTGGCGAAATCATTGAAACCCCGATCAAAGCGAACTTCCGCGAGGGATTGTCGGTACTGGAATACTTCAGCTCGACGCACGGTGCCCGTAAAGGGCTGGCTGATACGGCATTGAAAACGGCAGACAGCGGTTATCTGACTCGTAAGCTGGCAGATATTTGCCAGAATATGGTTGTCACGACTCATGACTGCCAAACCACCAAGGGGATTACCCGCGGGGTTGTTTACCGCAACGAGAAGGTGGAAGTCAGTCTTGCGGACGCCATTCGCGGGCGAGTGAGTCGTCAGAATATCGTGAACCCGATAACCGATGAGGTCATTGTTCGTGAAGACGAGATGATCACCGTCGAAATTTCGCGGAAGATCGAAGAGATGGGTTTGGAAAAAATCCAGGTCCGCAGCCCGATGACGTGTGACTCTGACTTGGGGATGTGCCGACTGTGCTATGGTATGGACTTGTCAACCGGTTCGCTGGTGGAAGAGGGCTTGGCGGTTGGGATCATCGCCGCACAGAGTATCGGTGAACCTGGTACTCAATTGACGATGCGAACGTTCCACATTGGTGGGGTGGCCATTAAGGACATCCAGGAAAGTGAAATCAAGTCTCGTCGAAATGGTCAAGTTCGTCTCGCACGGATTCGCAGTGTTGTGAATGCCGATGGCAAGAGCGTCGTACTGGGGCGAAACGGCGAACTGGTCGTGGTCGATGCGAAGGACCGTGAACTGGAACGTTACACGGTTCCGACAGGTGCCGTGTTGCAGGTTGCCGAGAATGAAACCGTAATCATCGGTCAAGTCCTTTGTACCTGGGATCAGCACTCAATCCCGATCCTTTGCGAAGTGGGAGGTAAAGTTCGCTTCGAGGACTTGGTTGAAGGCCAGTCGATTCGGTCTGAAAAAGATCCGAGCGGCAACATTCGTAAGACGGTCATCGAGCATAAGGGTGAACTGCATCCGCAAATTGTGCTGGAAGACTCGACCGGTACG
>JBIKZJ010000537.1:0-3840 GCA_044354755.1 Schlesneria sp.
TTCATCTTTCGCTACCGGAAGCGATAGCGCACCCACTGCGATCTCCCCTGGAGGACGTGCGACGCGAGCCAGAGGCACCTCTGGAAACTGTGGAGCCTCTGGAAACAGAGGCACCACTCGAAGTAGAAACCCCTCTCGAAACAGAGGTCGCTCACTGGTCACCGTCCCCCGTATTTTTCGGCAAGGTCGATAACGATTGCTTGCAAGATCTGGCACGCGTCTCGACTCCCGCAGACTTCGATGCCATTCCGGATGTCGGTGTTGGAGGACCATTCGCATCGCAGGCCGAGATCCTCCATGAATTCCGACAGCTCCCTTCGCCATCTGTTGCCGAAACGGCCTCGAACTCGTTGCAGAAGGAAGCCAGTTCGGGTCAAACGTTTTTGAGTCTGCTGCTGATCGTGATCGGTACTTATGCCAGCTTGCTGACCATGTACGTGATCTATCTGACGCTGTTCAGTCGTTCGCATCAACTGGAAAGTCTGCCGGATTTAAAAACCGTTCCGCAGGTCGGAGGTCGTGTGGCGGTCCCCGGTCCCGAGCATGAACTTCCTCCGGGTCATCAGCTGACGCTAGGGCAATCGCAGCGATACGGCAACATTCGCGTGACGCCGATTCGGGTCACCCGCGGCCCAATGGCATTCGTCCATTTTGATGGTGATGCCGATCGAACACGTTCCCCCTCGGCCCCGGTGCTCAAGTTATGGCTCCATTTTGAGAATGTCTCGGCGGAACAAACGATCATGCCGCTGGACACAACGCTGATGTATTTTCATCGCGGGTTGGAAAAAGTGATCTCGTTCAACGTCCTGTTCCCGGCAGCCGATCGTAAAAAGAAAGACGGCCGCTTTTACTACCATTTTGATCGCTTGCCTCCTGACAGCGAATGGTTAATCGTGGGGCAACAGACCAATCGGGCTCTGCAGCCGCATGAAGCGTTTGACCTATTTGTTCCTTCGGAAGAAGAGATCGAAGATCTCTCGGGCAAATTGATTTGGCGAGTTCATTTTCGCAAAGGGCACGCTCCCAAGTCAGGTAACGGTGTCACAACACTGATTGAAGTCGGCTTTGATGCCGAGGACATCGAGCCCGAATCGGTCTGAATCGATTCCATCTTCCATGCGGTGATTTTCAATCCGCATCAATGAAACTCCTGTTTTTCTCTGATTCCGCTGGCAAGTTAGACAGGGAAAATCCTTCGAAAACAAAGGATTATCGGGTTGAAAGTTGTTGCAGGAATTGTGTGACAGCCGATAAATTTCGCTTGAGAGGGATGCTTATTTGACACGGATGCTTAAGAGTAATGATTAACGCCGATTTTTAGCAGCGATCATTGACCGTCAACGGTCTGGCCACCGAAAATCAGGTGCATAAAACAGAATTTAAATCGGAGACAAGAGCAATGGAAAAGCTGATCCGTGGGATTGTTGACTTTCGTGACCGCCTGTTGCCGCAATACGTTGATCGCTTTAAAGAATTGTCGAGTCGTCAAACACCCGACACGCTGTTTATCAGTTGTTCTGACAGCCGCGTGGTCCCTGACCTGCTGGTCTCGACCGACCCCGGTGATCTGTTCGTGATGCGTAATGTGGGGAATCTTGTTCCCCCCTCGACGGTAATGGGGGATTCCATCGGAGATGTCTCGGAAGCGAGTGCCATCGAATATGCGATCCTGGTGCTAGGTGTCAGTTCGATTATTGTGTGCGGTCATTCGGAATGTGGAGCGATGAAAGCGGCGCTCACATCGAGTACCCCCAGCGAGGCTCCGAACTTGGAAAAATGGCTGCACCATGCAACATCTGCCGTTTTTCGGCTGGATCAGGAAGGTCCCCTCGACAAACGATGGGAGCCCCACAATCAGTTGTCACAATTAAATGTCCTAGTCCAACTGGAACATTTGAATACCTACCCGATCGTGGCTGATCGAGTCAAAGAGGGAACCTTGCGAATTTGTGGTTGGTGGTTTGAGATCTCGACCGGAGGGATGTTCTCTTACAATAAAGGGCGTCGCCGATTCGAAGCGATCACCGATAAATCGGCAGAACGGATCATTTCGCAAATGAAGACCAAGCCCAAATCCCCACCGAAACCGGGGAGTCATTAGTCGGATTGACCGAGCCAAAAACGCGATGAAACCAATATCCAGCAATAGCTTAGGGAATGATGTCCTACCGCGTGACCCCGCTTGGCGGCAGTTCATTTGGTAGGTTGCGATGACAACGATTCCCTTCATTCTGATCGCGATCTTCGCCCTCATTTTTGATTGGATGACCCGTTCCCCGAGCCTACACGATCGTGATTCGACAGTTTTTGGTCCTCTTTCTCGCCACATTCCCGTTTGGAATTTGACAAAAAGCGACCTGGCTGCCCCCCTTGATCACCGCCTCGATTGCCTTTCCGATGCTGGCCCTGGATGAAATCGGGGCAGAACTGCAAAATCCCTTTTCAAAAGAAAACGTTCATCAACTTCTGCTGGACTTGTTTTGCCAGAACCTGGAAGGGTGTTTACGGGATTTTCTCGAACCGAAATCATCAGCGATCCCCCGCAGTCTCAATGATTTTCTCGTGAAAAACCGAGTTTCTATGGATTCGCCTAGGATCTTCCGAGCAGACGTTTTGCAAAAAACGGTCTCCTCGTTGGTTTTCATCAGGATTAGGCGTTGTAGGTGTTATCGCTTGATCATCGTCGTGCTCTTCACGTAAGGTTTCCATGCGGGATCGGACATTGTGGTCCAGCAACATTCGAAGAGGTCGGCTGAACACCGACCCGCCTGCGCCTGTGCCTACGGGTCAAACGGTGATGGCGTGTACCCGATGGTAAAATTCACCGTTTCACCGCGTTTCCAAGAGAAGCGCGTCAATCGGGGCCGATGACAGACCCGAGGTGTCATCGCGCGTTTAATCATTGTCGTGCTCTTGGCGTGTGGTCCCCAGGCGGGATCGGACATTGTGGTCCAGTGGCGCAGGCTACGGTTCGCAGCCCTTCCGACTGTTTTCATCCCCTTGGCGAAGAGTTCGATTCCGGTTTGCCAGCAGTTATCGAACTCGTGCCTGCCGTCAATTGACTGCAGGCGACTGCAGTCGCTTCACTGCGATATCGATGGAACGGATGCGGCCTGAAAAATATTTCCCTGAACACAAACACATACGATTAAATGATGTGCAGCAAAAACCGCCTCGCGTTTCTCCCCTTGGCACGCGGTTCGCTCTGGAGAGTCATTAGACGTGATTTCCTTCAACACCGCTTTTGCTGAGGTCGCCATGAGTAACAGTCCCCCCGTCAAACGAAGATCCACGCCTGCGATTGCTGGATGCGTTTTTTCAAGAAGACAATATCAAATGGTTGCTGGGACTCGGAGTCTGCATCCTGCTGGGCTCGTCGCTACGACTGGTGACGCTCCACTGGCAGGAAAACACTCCTGTCTGGAAGTATCTGATTCTGCTCGCTTATACCGGGGGCGTTTTTGCGCTCGGGGAGTTTGGCTATCACCGGTTGGGACTGCGCAAAACCGGGACAGTGCTGACGTCGCTCACGGTCCTGTTAATCCCCATCAGTTTTTTAGCACTGCATTGGATTCAACCTGACGCCGAAACGTCTATTGAAAAGAAATTTGCAGCGGTGATAATTCACACTGATGATTCCCATTGAATCCGAGGCATCAGGATCCCTTCCAAAAGTGATTTTGTAAACTGATCAATCCGCTACCGAGTGAGACTTTACCCGATTGATCGAAAGCATTTGAGCGTTGGTGCCGTGGCCGTTGCGGCAAAATCAATGAAAAGCACGGGCATTTGTCGCGGTGGTTTGATGCGGCATGGATGCGGCATGGATGTGGCATG
>JBIKZJ010000168.1:0-12683 GCA_044354755.1 Schlesneria sp.
CGAGTTGCCATCCGACGCTGGCGTGATTCGATTTGTTCGCGGATCATATTTTTCACTCGAAATCCTTTTGCGAGGAAGGGTTCATGGTTCTCATACACTCATGAAACGCCTGAAAACGCAGAAGGATTTCGTTTTTTTGCCCGAAATCCGAAATTTACCAAAAAAAGTGTGCTTGGTTGAGGACTAGGTAATCCTCTTTAAGAACTCGATGCACATTTCAACATCACGCGGCGGCAAACGAACTTGATCGTTATGCCCGAGTGATGGAATGATTTCCCTCGCGATATTTTTAAACCGGCTAATCCAGCAAGAAGCGGCCTCATGAGCAGTGGGTGAAGAAGTTGCGGATTGACATTCTGCTGAGGTCCATGGCCGATGCGGTTTTTGAGAAACAGTTATGTATTCAAAAAGGCGTCCGGAAAAGATTCGACCGTTGACTGATGTCAATTCAGGTGCCCATTTTCCGATCGTTTCCCGCAGGGGGTCGGCGATCTGGCACAATAAACGGCATCCGCTGGCAACAGATTCGTCGTCGTCGTAGTACTTTTCCGTCAAAGGCGACCAAGCATTTGGGCGACGGAACGGGCAATCGCGGGCAATCGCATTTTCAGATGTACCAGCAGCCGTCCCCATCCAGACCAACCAGTCGTCAAGGATATGTGAAGTCGGAACTAACTCGCCATATTCCAGATTAGGTCCGGGATCCCGCAGAGATCCGGTTTCAGATGATCAATTCATAATGACTCAACCAAGTCTCGCCGCCGCATCGGCAGCCTTCGGGGCCAAATTATCGGTATAGTGCGCCGTCATGTCGGGGCGACTGTGTCCCAACATAGCGGCCACGATCGGTGCCGTATCGCCACCACCGATCGCAAGGAGCGTGCTCAGATCATCACACAGTCTTCGACGTAAACCGGCTCGCGCGTTGTCCACCATTACCGCCCCGTGCGTGCAGTTGCCGAAGTGAATATAACTCGTTGGCAGCCGGATGGGGACCGCTTTTCGTGGATCTGAGTAGTCTTAAAATTATTTCAGAATACCGGAACGATCAGCCCACCATCGCCGCTGTCTGAGCAGCGAGCTTGGCCATCTTGCTGGAATAGTGATCGGTCATCTCGCTAGTCGAATGCCCCGCAACGGCCTGCACAGCCTCAATCCCGCACTGTTCACGGACGCGGGTGCAATACGTGTGACGGAGCCAGTGTGGTGTCCAACGATCAATACCGGCCTTCTCGCAGGCTCTGGTAATCGCCCTGCAGTATGCCGTCCGTGTGATCGAGAACAGAGGTTTGTTGGGATCGAAGGAGAGGTACTTCTCCAGAATCAATTGAGCCTGTGGGCCGAAGTGAAGGATCCTCCTCTGCCCGTGGTGAACACATTTGTGATCGACCAGGGCAGCTTTCCACACTTGTCCGGTGCGGTCAATCATTCCGGTGGTGAGCATCAACAGTTCGCCGGATCGTGCCCCAGTCTTAAGTTGAACGTTAATCAGGTCTCGAACCAACGGACGCACCAATTCGCGAACGGTCTCGATGTTGTCTTGATTGACTGCATGGCGGGGCGCGTTATCGTGTGCCTCTGTTCGGCCTGCGAGTAGTGGAGCCAACGTTTGAAGCGAGTTCAACACAGACACGTCGATCATCTCGTTCTCGACAGCATTTTTGAAGATTCGACGAATGCGACCGACCTGCACGTTGACATTAACACGAGCCCACGGTTTGCGTGGACGTGGCTTGCCAGACGAATCTTTCGCGTGGGGGTCGCCTTCCACCATCTTGGCTCTAACGGCTTTCAATGCCAATGGGCCGAAATCGTTCGCAGGAGTCATGCCGTACATGTCCAGAAGAATGCGAATGCAGGATCTGTAACAAGGGATCTCCGATGTCGGCTTTCCGTTCTTGACGTAATGGGCTTCGGCATGACTCCAGAATGCCAAACAGATCTCGCTGACAGTCGGGCCAGGATTGTCATTGGTTCCGATCTTGGCTTTTGACATCAGATCGAGCGGCAACCCCGCCGCGATATGAGAAACCCACTCGCCGTACTTGATTCGAGACTCAGCGGAACCCCACGGTCCAAGATAGTCTTGGCCGTTAATGTACGTCCTCGCTTGCCCGGTCGGCTTGTGGTGCTGATACGAAAGATTTGCCTGTTTTGGACGTGCCATAGTACGGTCTCCACGATTATACGGTAATAACTACCGAATAATTCTTGGGTTTCTTACCGCACTGACGAATGTCGTCAGGTGTCGTAACTCACGATTCGGAATCGACTTATGTCACTTATGTCTCAGTCGGGCTGACAGGATTTGAACCTGCGACCTCTTGACCCCCAGTCAAGTGCGCTAGCCAAGCTGCGCTACAGCCCGTTGGCAGTTTGGGTTGCCCCACACTGACCGTTGCACTATCGCAGCGTCGCTCGCTCAATGCAAGAGAACCACCCTTCGTTTTCTGCTTCGAGTCCCTTTTTCATTGGATTTCTCGGATTTGGCTGCTCGATCCCTTCCAGGTTTTGATCCCCGATTGCCAATTCCTGATGCCGCTCGTGGTTCAATTCGCAATTTTGTGTCGACTTTTTTCATCGTGCGTCACCGACCTGACTACGCCTGACCTGACTACGCCTGACATGGCATGCACTGCTTTGGACTGCTCGGCTATGCAAGATCACCTGTCACCGCTGCACCATCCCTTGTTCTGCGTGGCTTCGCCAGTCATTTTTCCTGGTAACCTGCTGCACTGGACTTTAAAAGTTTTTTTTCTGGGGGGATGTTTTTTCATCCGAAAAGGTTTATCGGTGCGTGGAAGATCTGGTAAACTTGTGTGAAAGGTCTGTCTCGTTCGAACTTCTATCATTTGCCTCAATTTCGATGTCCTGACTTGACCGACGAGGCGTCGGTTCGATGAACTGGCTTGGACGGTGGGAGGTGTTTGATCTGACTTTTTCTGACAGGGGACTGCACGCATGAATCTGGTCAAACTGATCCTGGATCAATTGGTAGGTGGTAATTTGACTCAACTCTCGACTCTGTTGGGGGTGAGTGACTCGAAGGCACAAGCGGCGGCCTCTGCGGCCCTGCCGGCGTTGTTGTCGGGATTTTCCAGTCTGGCTGGCTCGGGGCAGGGGGGACAGAGACTGATTTCCGCCTTGGGGCAATTCCAACCGGAAAAATTAGGGGATTTGGCGAGCTTGTTGACAGGAGAGGGAGAAGAAATTTCGACCCGCGGAAACGGTCTGCTGACATACTTGATGGAAGAAAAAACGCTGGCTGGCCTGGCGAGTGCGGTGGCGGGATTCAGTGGCCTCGGCGAAAAGCAGGCGAATCAACTGCTCGGTTACTTGAGCCCGCTTGTCATGGGGGCGCTGGCACAGCAGTTTCCCGGAAAGAAAATTGATGGCCAGGGACTGGTGCAATTTTTTGCCGAGCAAAAAACGTCGATCGCGGCAGGGCTGCCGCCGAGATTGTCGCTGGCACAGGTTCCTGGACTGGCGGCACTGAGTGGTGGAACTTCGGCTCCACATGTGACGCCGGCTCCGCAGGGGAAGACTCAGGGTATCGCGGCTGGGGCTCCCGCAACCAGTCGTCTAGGCTGGCTCTTGCCGCTGATTGGGGTTGTCTGCGCCGCATTGGCAGTTCAATACTGGCCAAAATCAAAATCCGCTGTACCGGCTCCTGCCAAAGCGACCGAGGCCGAAGCCCCGGCACCGCGTGGGGGAGGGATGGATTTCAGTGCGATGAAAGCCCCCGCTTTTGGCACCATGGCGACGGGTCTGGCGACCCAATTCCAGCAACTGACAGAGAGCTTAACCGGCATCAGCGATGCGGCGACCGCCGAGGCTGCACTGCCGACGCTGACAGAACTTGCCGCACGTCTTGAAGGGATTCAAAAGGAGGCGGAGAGTCTTACCAAAGATTCCAAGGTCATGTTGCCGGATTTGATCCAGGAAATCATGGTGAAGCCTGCCGAGCAACTGAAACGGGTCGCGTTGATTCCTGATGTTTCCGCGGCGTTTCGTCCAATTCTCGAGCGAATTGTGAAAGCGATCTCGACGTTAGGAGGTCTGGAAGAGGGTGTGCTGGCGCTTCCGGCTCAATGAACTCGATAAAATGAACTCAAATCGGGTTTCGATCCGATTTTTAAACTTAACGAGGGGATTGCCCGTAGGGGAAACCCGATTCCATGAAGGATCGTCGATGAAAATTTTCAATCTGGTGGCGGTGGTGCTGAGTACGAGTCTCTGTCTAGCCAATTCTGCGTTGTTCGCTGCGGAAGTCGATGAGTTACGCGAGCAAGTCGAGATGTTGCGCAAGCAGTTGGGAGCGATGGAAGAACGAGCTCGTCACGATGCGGCAAAATCGGTTGAACACGCCGATCGGTTTGAGGGGATGCCGAATCAATTCCCAGGACAGGGTGGGAGCCGGCCACGCGGCTTGGAACCAAATGTTCGTCAGTTAAAGCAACGGCAGCAGGACTTGGAACGAAAAGTCGCAGCAATGCGCGAGGCGAACGCTTCGGAGCAAGACCTGGAGATCGTGCGTGATCAGCAAGCCGCGATTGAAAAGGAAATCGCGCAGGCCCAGCGTGCTTATCGCGGTGGCCCAAGTGGCAGGGCGGAGCGTGGGGGACCGCAGGGGGGCAAGCTGGATGCACAGGTTCGGCGAATCCATCATCTTCGAGTCGCTGCCGAAAACCTGAAACAGGCCGAAGTGCATGATCTGGCTCATGATCTGATGGAAAAGGCAAACGCCATGGAGCGTGAAGTTCGTGCTGCTCGCCTCCGACTCGCAGAGGAAACGCATCGATTACGGAGACCCGATCAAGAGATGCCTTCGGCACCGAGAGAGGCCATTCGCGCACTTCAAACGGAAAACGAGCGGTTACGAGCGGAGTTGAATGAACTCCGTCGGCAGCGACCGACCCCTTGAGCCATGGTAATGCGAGTGATTGATCGGCAGGGTGTTTTCTGATGAAATGCGTGAGCAAGGACTAAGTGCTTTTCAGATTCTCTTTACCTGCGAGAGCTTGCAAGGTTCAATGAATGGCAATCGAAACGATTCCGCTGCAGCTGAATCTTCAGCAAAAACGACAGGCTGAGGCACAGTCGTGGCGGCACTCGTTGACATCACGGGGGGTCCTGTGCCTGAACCTGATTTCATCCCCTGGCGCGGGGAAGACATCACTCTTGCAGGCAATGGCTCGGCACTGGGGGGGATCGCTGCGAATGGGGGTACTGGTGGGTGATATCGCGACGGATCGCGACGCTCAGCGACTGGCTCCCCTGGTCCCTGTCAGGCAGCTCACAACCGGTGGCGCGTGCCATCTCGAACTTCCGCTGGTGCAAAAGGGCTGGGAGCAGCTCGAGACCCAGGATCTGGAGATTCTGGTGATCGAGAATGTCGGGAATCTGATCTGCCCCGCCTCACACGATCTGGGTGAACATCTGCGGGTGGTGGTCCTGAGTGTGACCGAGGGGGATGACAAGCCGGGAAAGTATCCGAAGGCATTTCGGACCAGTCAGGTCTGTGTGATCAACAAGGTGGATTTGCTTCCTTACGTTCCCTTTTCCCTGGATGCGGTCACCGCGGATGCGCAGGCGGTCCACGGGGATTTGCCCCTTTTTGCCACGTCCGCCTCCACGGGTGAGGGGATTGCCCTGTTTTGTGATTTCCTGGTGACACAGCGGCGGAACTTATTGCGGCTGGATGCAAGCGTTTTATAAGTCCTTTTTTCAGCCCATAGCCTCATTGTACTGGAGTCGAGATGTGTCTGGGAGTTCCCGGCCGAGTCGCCTTATGGATTGATCAGGACCCTTTGATGGGGACAGCGGAGATCGATTTTGGAGGGCTGCGCAAACGGTGTCAGATGGCCTGCGTGCCCGAAGCCAGAGAGGGGGATTATGTTTTAGTCCATGCGGGCGTTGCGATCACGATCATTGATGAGGTTGCTGCAGAAAAATTACTGGCAACGCTCGCTGATCTTGATGGGGGTGCTCCTGAGGAATCGAGTTTTCTATGAAGTTTATCGACGAGTACCGACAGCCTGCCGCAATTCGACGCAATCTTGCCGAACTCCGGCAGTCGATCACGCAGCGCTGGGTCATTATGGACGTGTGTGGCGGTCAGACTCATAGCCTGTTGCGACACGGTTTGGAAGCGGCTCTCGATGACGTTCTGGAACTGGTCCACGGGCCTGGTTGTCCGGTCTGTGTGACGCCCGCCGAGGCGATTGACCATGCGGCAGAACTGGCCCGGCGTCCGAACGTGATCGTCGCGAGCTTTGGTGACATGTTGCGAGTTCCTGGTCAACGGGGAAGCTTGCTTCAAGCTCGGGCGGAAGGAGCCAAAATCCGGATTGTGTACTCGCCCATGGACGCGGTTGAACTCGCGGCGAGTCAGCCTGATCAGCAGATTGTGTTTTTTGGCGTGGGGTTTGAGACCACGGTGCCAGCAACGGCGCTCGCGCTACTGCACGCTCGACAACGCGGTCTCACGAATTTCAGCATGCTGGTCAGTCACGTTCGTGTGGAACCGGCGATGCGCGCGGTGATGCAATCTGCTGAAACGCGTGTCCAGGGGTTTCTCGCCGCCGGACATGTCTGCACCGTGACGGGATATGAGCATTACCATTCGTTTGTGGCCGAGTTTGCGGTTCCGGTGGTGGTGACCGGATTTGAGCCGCTGGATTTAATCAACGGGCTTTTTGAGTGTGTCCAATCACTTGAAAATGGTCGGCCGCGACTCTCGAACCAATATGAACGATCGGTTAGACCGACGGGAAATGTTCACGCACAGCGGTTGATGGAGCAGGTCTACGAAATTGTGGATTCTCCCTGGCGTGGTTTTGGTCGGATTGCAGGGGGTGGGCTGGCCATTCGTTCGGAGTTTCGCCAATTTGATGCGCGCGTCCGGTTTGAGCTGGCCGACGCGGGCTTCTCGTCCGATGGCGACTGCCGCAGCAAAGAGGTGATGTTAGGGGTGATCAAACCACCCGAGTGTCCCCTGTTTGGGAACCGGTGTACTCCTGAGACTCCTGTCGGTGCACCGATGGTCTCTTCGGAAGGGGCTTGTTCGGCCTATTATCGTTACTCGCGATCGAATCAAGTGACCTCATGAATAACGTCGAGATCGATATTCCCCCACTTTCCTGTCCAATTCCTGTGGAAACTCAGCATGAGCGGATCACGTTAGGGTATGGCGAAGGGGGATATCTGACCCGAAAATTCATTCGTGAACGTTTATTGCCACGATTTGACAATCTGACTTTGCGTCAACTCGGTGATGCCGCCATCTTGGACATTGAGAGTCGGCGGATCGTATTTACCACGGACTGTTACACGGTGACTCCTTTGTTTTTTCCGGGTGGCGATATTGGCAAGCTGGCGGTTTTCGGCACCGTCAACGATCTCGCAGTATCCGGAGCCATTCCCCGCTGGCTCAGCCTTTCGCTGGTCATTGAGGAAGGCTTGGCATGGAAGACGCTTGATCGAGTGCTGGACAGTATTCAAGCGGCGGCAGCATCGGCCTGCGTCATGATCGTGACGGGGGACACAAAGGTCGTTCCGCGAGGGGCTGTGGATCAGCTGTTCATCACCACATCCGGGATCGGCGAACTGGAAGCAAAGGCACCACCGGGGCCCGAGTTATTGCGTGACGGTGATGTCTTGATCGCCAGTGGGCCGATTGGTTGCCATGGTGCCTCGATCCTCTGCGCGCGCGAACATCTCGAGTTCGATCCGATACCGACCAGCGACTGTGCAGATGTGACCGCCCCGCTGGTTGCGCTGCAGCGAGCGGGGGTTGCACCGCGTGCGATCCGCGATGCGACTCGTGGTGGAATCGCTGCAATCCTGCAGGAATGGGCCGAGTCTTCGCGACAATCCTGCGTGATTGAGGAAACATTGATACCCCTGAACGCGGAAGTTCGCAGTCTTTGCGAGCTGCTTGGACTTGATCCCTTGCATTTGGCCAATGAAGGGACATTCGTGCTGGCGACAGCTCCCCAATTCGTCGAGCGAACAATGAAAATCTTGCATCAGCATGCGGTTTCGAGTCGAGCCACGGTGATCGGCAAGATCACGCCTCGGCGGGTTGCCCCGGTGATGGTCGTGCGGGGGATCGGACGTGAGGTCGTGCTCGATGAACCGATCGGAGCACCGCTCCCACGTATCTGTTGAGTGAGAAGGGAGAAAGCGACCAGGCAACAATCCTCAGGGATCAACAAACCGTCTTACGAGGCCAGTGTTAAAAGTTGCTCAGAGGTGCGAGCAGAGCGAGAAATCCCAGCAGCGCCATCAAGGCTGCCAGCAAATAGGCGGGTGAAAACCCAAGACCAGGGTCCATGGTGCGAAGGAACTGGGTCCGCTGTCGATGTTGCCAGCAGGCGGTGGCGAGAGTGGCAAGACCGATTACGATCAGCATCAACCCCATCGTTCTTGCCCCCAGGATGCGTGAGGGGTGGCGTACCGGATCCTGCTCGTGCAGGTATTCAAAAAACTTATGCAGTGTCAGGCCGAACGTGACTAACGATGTTCCGGTCCGCACCCAGGCCAGCAGTGTTCTTTCATGAGCCAGGTAAGTTCGTTCCACGGCCATTTGCATCTGGTCTGGCGGTGCATGGAGCGGTGCGGCGGGCGGCTTGATTTGATCGGAAGGCATCGAAACAACTTTCCCCATTGGAAACGCAAACTGCGTGAGTCTTCACGACTTGACGCGGGATCAAAACACAAAAATCCGATTGTATCGCGAGGTCATTCGACGATCGCGGTCGCCGACATCTTCTGGTCCTGATCTGCAACCATCGCGGTTTCTGAAACGCATGCCTTGCCCTTCGAAAATCGCCAAAGACGTATCTCTCAATGTCTGTTGGCGTCGATTACAATATGCAAAGTTACCAAGATGTGTCCATCATGAATTGGGGTGGCAATACGCCGACTATTGATTTTGCGTTCAATCTGGCCGACGATATGTGGGAGGTGCTTGTCGCTGACTCGACTCGGAATGTGCAAAACATGATTTCACCGCTCTGCTCTCAACGAGAACTCGATTCTGACCAGCGTCGTTGGGCGCGATGTTTGATTGTCGGGATGTGTTCGTTTTTGTGGTTCTCCCTCCCGTGTTGGGCCGAGTCGGACGACGAATATTTTGAATCCCGAATTCGACCGCTGCTGGTTCAACGCTGCGAATCGTGCCATTCGAATCGGCAGGGGAAAACGGAAAATGGTCTGGCACTGGATTCCCGTCAAGGATGGCAAAAAGGGGGAGAGTCGGGACCGGCCATTCAACCTGGCAAGATTGACGAAAGTCTGTTTATCCGGGCGATTCTGTATCGCGATGACGGATTAAAAATGCCACCAGAAGAGGCGGGGGGAAAACTCCCCGAGGCCGAGATTGCGTTATTGACCGAGTGGGTCCGACGGGGAGCTCATGATCCCCGTACCGAAGCTGTTCGCCGCGGGGGGATGACCGAGGACGAGTTGCGTGCCTGGTGGTCATTTCAGCCATTAAAAAATCCCGTGGTCCCTGTCGTTCAAAACCACGACGCAGTCGGCAGCGAGATCGATCGATTCATTCAGGGTCGATTGCAGGCCGCGAAACTGATGTTGTCGCCGGCTGCGGACCGACGAACATTGATCCGACGTGCGACCTATGATCTGACGGGACTGCCACCGACCCAGAAAGAAGTGAACCAGTTTCTGTCAGACTCGTCGGACGAGGCCTATAAAACGCTGGTCGATCGGCTGTTGGAATCGCCCCATTATGGTGAACGCTGGGGAAGACATTGGCTGGATCTGGTGCGGTATGCTGATACGGCGGGGGAAAATACGGACCATCCCATTCCCGATGCCTGGCGGTATCGAAACTGGGTCATCGACGCCTTCAATCGAGATCTTCCGTACAACCAGTTCGTGCGTGAACAGATCGCTGGTGACTTGCTGCATGCCAAGGATCCCGCCGAGGCTTATGCAGCGGGGGTCGTCAGTACCGGATTTCTGGCAATTGCACGTCGCTTTGACCATGATAGTGACAAGCACATGCATCTGACATTTGAGGATGCAATCGACACCCTCGGAAAAACCTTTCTGGGGCTGTCCATTGCCTGCGCCCGTTGTCACGATCACAAATATGATCCGATTTCTGCAAATGATTACTATGCCTTATATGGCATTCTGAACAGCACTCGGTTTGCCTTTCCCGGTTGCGAAGCGAAACAGCAGCCGCGTGATCTGGTACCGCTGTTGCCACCTGCCGAATGGGCTCGAACGCTGGAGCCTTACGACAAAAAACTGGCCGAGTTAGACACGAGGCTGAAGGAGTTGGCTGATTCCCAGGGGGGGCTGCTGAACGAACTGAAAACCGTCGCATCCAGTGGGACGTTTCCCTTGGCAAACGGAGTTGTCCCCGAGGGGGGATCGCAAATGCTAACGGCGGCAGCCGCCTCCGAAGTGTTGCAGGGGGTTGACGTGAGCGTTGGACAAATGATTTTGCTGACGATTGATCCCCAGTCGAACTATGGTGCCGATACGACGTTGATTGAATGGGAGTTGACCGAAGTTGGCGGAACTGAGCGGCGATGGAGTCTTTCACAGGACGTGACCAGCAATTTTCTCGCCTCCAATCCACATGGCGATCGCAGGGGAAATGGCGCCGTCTGGTGGTTTCTAGATCCCCGTAACGGCTTGAGTCTCCTCTCCGAGCCGGTCAAGGATCTGATGGGAAAGCCGGGACTGCATGTTTGGCGGAGCGGCGACAATCCGGCGGTGCTACTCAATTCGACCAAAGAACCTTTGGCGGTCTGGACCACCTTGGCCCCCGAGACCGTATTCGTTCACCCGGCTCCTGATGGGCCGGTGGCGATTGCCTGGGTCAGTCCGATTGCAGGAAAAGTTCGGATCAGCGGTCGTGTCGCCGATGCGCATCCGGGTGGACCGGATGGAGTCGGCTGGAGCCTAGCGACGATTCCTGGGAGTGTTTCGCTGCCATTGCCGAAAATTGCCGAACAGAGCTCAAAGCGAACCAAACTGGCGCTGCAGAAATCCGAACTGGTCTCGCAGGCACCCCGGCGCGATTATGCGTATGCGGTGATGGAAGGGAGTGCTGCAAATGCCCGTTTGCATATGCGGGGTGATCCCGAAAAACTAGGGGACGAGGTCCCTCGACGGTGGCTCGATCTCTTTGGTGGCCAACGGGTCCCTGCGGATGCGGGGAGTGGACGGTTGCAATTGGCTAGTTGGTTGACCGATCCGACCAATCCGCTGGTGTCTCGGGTCATGGCGAATCGGGTCTGGCAGTATCATTTCGGCAAAGGTTTAGTACAAACTCCCAACGATTTTGGGACTCGAGGTCTGCCACCGAGTCATCCAGAATTACTTGACTGGCTATCAAAACAGTTGATCGAATCGGGCTGGAGCCTCAAGGGGATGCATCGATTGATCATGCATTCCGCCACTTATCGACAGGGGGGAGGCGATACCTCGACAGAACAGGTCGCCCAATCGCTGGCGATCGATCCCACCAATCAGCTCTACTGGCGATTTGAACGGCGGCGGCTGAGTGCCGAAGAATTACGAGACAGTTTGCTGGTGGCCAGCCAGCAGATCGAACTCAGTCCAGGGGGGCCGCATCCGATTCCTCCGGCGGGAAGCTGGTCCTTTTCCCAGCATGTTCCGTTTACTGGAGTGCCGGAAACGGATCGACGCAGCATCTATCTGCTGACGTTACGCAATCGCCGGCAACCCTTCATGGGGTTGTTTGACGGGGCAGATCCGAATGCGACAACACCACAGCGTCAGGTCACAACGGTGCCGACACAGTCGCTTTATTTCTTGAATGATCCGTTTTTCCACGGTCAGGCGGACAAGGTGGCCAGGCAGGTGTTACGACAGTCCGAGGAGAGTGGTCGCCTGAATGAGTTGTTTCGGATTGTGATGCAGCGTTTGCCGCTGGATTCCGAACGAGCCACGGCGATGGACTTTCTGCAAAAATACCAGGCAGCGATCTCAGAGACACCTGCCGGGGACCAACCGCTGGCGGTCTGGTCCGCCTGTGCACGGATTCTGCTATCGAGCAACCAATTCCTTTATGTGGACTGATGACATGAACCATTTACAACCTGATCCGTCACGACGGCAGTTCGTTCGGTCCGCAGTGGCGAGTTCGATCCTGATGCCCGGCCTATTGAGCGAGCTGTTAGGGTCCGAGGGAAATGCGGCTACGGGGCAGGGGGAACGCGAGGCCGGCAATCCGGTTTCTCCAAAAGAGCCTCATTTTCAGGCGAAAGCCAAGTCGGTGATTTTTCTCTTTATGAGTGGCGGCGTTTCGCATGTCGATTCGTTCGACCCGAAACCGCAACTGTTTGCCGATCACGGCAAGCAAGTGACGTTTGATCATCCCGAGACTCGAAATCGTCCTGGGTATGAAAAGATTTTTCTCAAGCGGCCTGACTGGAAGTTTTCGCCCCATGGGAACAGCGGTATCGAAGTAAGCGATTTATTTCCGCAGATCGCCACCCAGGCCGACGACATCACGTTTGTCAGGTCGATGCATACGAGTCATTCCAACCATTATAACGCGACGCTGGGAATGCACACCGGATCGTTTGCATTCGCCAGGCCGAGTATCGGGGCGTGGATGAGTTACGGTCTGGGGACATCGAACCAGAATCTTCCCTCGTTTCTGGTATTGGCTC
>JBIKZJ010000538.1:0-3838 GCA_044354755.1 Schlesneria sp.
CCCCACTTTCGGCGCCTCACGGCTCCCCCGAATCAGCAAAGTGACCGACGAGGTTTTACGCTGATTGAGCTTCTGGTTGTCATCGCGATTATCGCGGTTTTGATTGCCCTCTTGTTGCCTGCTGTCCAGCAAGCGCGGGAAGCGGCTCGTCGAACTCAGTGCAAGAACAATTTGAAGCAAGTAGGCCTCGCGGTTCACAACTTCGAAAGTACTTATCGTTTGCTGCCATCACCCGGTCAGTGCGACAGCACGGGTTCCAACACCACCACCTATCAAACGGTGTCGACGCCGACGCAACTTCTGCCCTACATCGATCAAGCAAATACCTACAACCGTATGGATCATCGACTCACCTACGCGGAAATGCAGGCTGCCGGATCGGGTGTTTACCTGCTCTCCCAGCTCCATCCGAATTCCGTGGGCCGTCCGTACAACGACACTCTTGCCAATGGTGCCACGCAGGCTCATATCGATGCCTTCAAGCAGCAAATTCCGGCATTCATTTGTCCTTCGACACCTGTCTCGGCTGGACAACGAGCTCCTGACGGTTATGGTGTGTGGGACTACATGTTCATCGCCACGTCCGACATCGAAGATGGCTCAAGTGCTGGTGCCGACTCACCGGTCGGAACGCGTCCACTTTCATCGACCCGAAGAGCGGCAATGGCAGTTCAAGCTTGTCTTTCCTGTGAGAAAGGCTGGGGGTTTAATGGGATCACCGATGGACTCTCGAACACAATGCTCTGCATTGAGGACGCGGGCCGTGGTCATCCGTCCAGTGGTGCTTTCGCTGCGTTGTCCAGCCGGGCTTCGATGGTTGTTGTGCCGACTGAGACAGTTCCCTGGTCGGGTGGAGCGACAGGCGGACGCCGGATGTACGCATGGGGTGATCCAGACGCGGGCACCAACGGTTTGTCCGGTCCGAGTAACGCAATTGCTCCTGCTTCGCGGTTGGCAACAATTAATCAGAACAAAGCCCCTCTCGGTGGTCCTGCTGAATGCAGGTGGACGGTGAACAATTGCGGACCCAACGATGAGCCCTTCGGCTTCCACTCTGGCGGCTGCCACGTTTTGATGGGTGATGGGTCGGTTCGATTCCTCAGTGAGAACATCGATACGCTCACACTGAAGTGGTTGGCGGGTGCGCAAGACGGTCGTACACTCGGCGATTTCTAATCACTGCTGTAATTTTCTATGTTAGCGCGCTGACCGGGATGAATTATCTTCAATCCCGGTCAGTTTTTTCTTTCTAAATTGAGGTTGCATGATGTGGGCTCGTATGCTGGCGTTGGTGCTGGTCGTCGGTGGCTGCGGTGTGAATGTCGGTAAGACTTTCGAGCCGGTTGACATCTCTGGGACAGTGAGTCACGGAGACAATCCGGTCTCGGACGTGATTTTGATCTTTCAGCCGACTGGGGCGGGAACGCTTCCGGTCGTCATCCCAATCAAGGATGGGAAATTCCAAACCACAGCGTCTCCTGGGCGATATGCGTGGTTCATTGAGGAAACCAAAGACGGGAAGAATTTAAAAGCCTTCGAAGCGATACCGGCGGAGTACCGAGCGGCAGATCTTGATCGGCAGATCGATGTCACCGCAAACGCAGAACTCGAATTTGTATTGGAGTGACGATTCGCAAATACAAACTAAGAGCCCGGTTGAGCGTGTCGCGCTCGGTCGGGCTTTTTTTGTTAAACGACAAACCAAGTGCGCGGCTGTGAAAATTCAGTTTTCAGGATTTCAGTTTTCAGGATTTCAGTTTTCAGGATTTCTTCCCCTCCTATTCGTGTTATTCGTTTGATTCGTGGTTCACACTCTTCGCATTTCCTGAACTCTTCGCATTTCCTGAACTCTTCGCATTTCCTGAACTCTTCGCATTTCCTGAACTCTTCGCATTTCCTGAACAGAGTGTGATTCACGAATCGAACGCGGTATCTCAGGGATTTGCCCGAACGCTACTGAAAGAGGGGGACCACGAAACCGGTCAAGACCAAGCAATTCGATCGTCATGGCCGCCAAACGGGACAAATCAGGGGCCGAAGTCGTCATGATTGCTGCAGAGTACGGGATTTGTACCTCGCGCACTCATTTTATGGGTGAACCAAAATTCGTCGGTTTTGAACGATTGTATGGTTCACGACGGAGCCTCATCACGCGGAGCGATGATGGCTACGTTGGGGGAACCGCAAGCGGATTTCTTACCGAGCGAAAAAAATAAATTTTTAATAAAAAAATATAAGTTTTTTTATAAATTTTTATCTGGAATAGCCAAAATACAAATCGAAATCGGCGTAAGAATTGGCGTGCCAAACCGTGTTGGCTGTTCCCTTTTTTGTTCTCTCTTTTGTTGCCCGACGAGTGAAACGCCATCGAAGAAACGATCTTGCCTTGAATCCCGCTGATTTTGCATCGTTGAACCGGCGAGGCAGAGCACGCATGATTCTTCTCAGAAATCAACGACCGTGACTTCGATTTTGTTCGAGCAGGAATTTCAGAGGACTCAATGAAACTGTTACGAAAACAGGATGCCGTCGAACTCGCCGTATCACATGATCCCGATCAGCGGAAACACGTGCTGCTGGCGAATGGTGTCGTAAAGCCCTTCCTCCAAATCAGCGAATTCACGTTGCTCCCCGGAAAACAGATCACACCTCATGCCCATCGGGATGCCGTCGAGACGTTTTACCTGCTCGAAGGTTCGGCCACATTCGTGGTCAACGGAGTCAGCTACCAAGTCTCGGTCGGTGACGTGATTGTGATTGAACCGGGTGATCAACATCATCTCAAAAGCCATTCCGAATCACCGGCGCGGATGTTTTGCTTGCTCGTCCTGGCGGAAGACTAGGTCAAACCGTGGAAAACAAGTGTTCAACGCGACCTCGTTGCCACCGTTCCTCGTTGCCACCGTTCCTCGTTGTCACCGTTCCGCGTTGCCACCGTTCCGGTTATGATATCACGGGGTCGAGAAACTGAATTCACCGGGATGGAACGGATGACGACACGGCGAGGGATGAATCGGTATCGAGTGCTCGGGTTGGGACTGTTCCTCGCAGGGATCGGGGCTGTCGCCTACTCCGTGCGTGATCTCTGGCTGCCGCGACTGACTCAGGCCGTTGCCGGACTGGTCGCACCCTCTTCCTCATCCACCCTTGCGGTCGCAGATCCCCATGTAGGCCATGATCATGGGACAAGCCCGGCCAAAGGACTGTCTTTGTCCGACCGGGCACGTCAGAATCTGGGTCTGAAAATGGGGAAGGTGGTACTGCAGGATTGGTGGCAGTCGATTTCCATTCCCGCCGAAGTGATCGAAGAACCGGGTCACAGCGAACAGGGAGTCTCGTCGGCGGTGCAGGGGATCGTGCTCAGGATTCATGCCTTTCCCGGTCAGACGGTTCGGGCCGGTGATCCGTTAGTCGATATTCAGCCAACCTCCGAACTGCTCGCCAACGCCGAATCATCGCTGCTCAAAACACTGCAAGAGATGGAATTGGTCGAATTACAGATCCAGCGAATGGCCCCCTCGGTCGAATCCGGGGCCACTCCCGTCGTGCGGAAAATCGAAAAAGAGTACGAACTGACGCGGTTGCAATCTCAGCGACTGGTTCAGACGCAAGAACTGCTGGTGCGGGGATTGATTCCTGCCCAAATTGAGGAAATTGTCAAAACCAAATCCTTGATCCGGCAATTCACCGTCCGGGTTCCGGCGGGGGTTTTGCCGGGAGATGACGAGGATGCAACCATCCGGTTGACAGGGGATACCGTCACTAATGACCAAAACGCACGTGTACCGCAGCGAATCGTGGGAAATCATGAACATGGTTCCGTCTATTCGGTCGAAGC
>JBIKZJ010000539.1:0-3832 GCA_044354755.1 Schlesneria sp.
TAAAGGGTCCGGCGGCGTGTGGTCAGGGCCTGGCTGTTTTCCAGTTCTTGACCACCCAGCTGCGGGTCCAGTTTTCCAGCACAAAACAGCAGGCTGTCCCGAATCACTTCCGCTTCCATCCGTCCGGCGTTCATCCGCCAGAGCCAGCGATTTTCGGGATCGAGCTTTCTCGCCGGATTGTCTGCCGGTCCCGAGGCGGATGACATGCCGTAGGCTTGGCTGGTGACGATTAACCGGTGCAGATGTTTCATGCTCCACCCCGATTCCATGAATTCCACCGCCAGCCAATCGAGCAATTCGGGGTGTGTCGGCGGGGTTCCATTCCGTCCAAAATCGGTGACGGTGGCGACCAGCGGCGAATGAAAATGTCGCAGCCAAATATGGTTGACGGCGACCCGTGCGGTTAAGGGGTTTTCGCGACTGGCGATCCATAAGGCCAAAGCGCGTCGCCGCCCGGTGCTGGCTGCAGGATAGGTGGGACTGAAGGGTGGATAACGATCACTGAGGCTGTGATCGGCCAGTCCCATTCGGGCCGATTCGAGAGCGGTTTGGGCGGTCGCGAGCTGTTGACTGGCTGCGGCCATTTCTTTGGCCCGATTGGCATCGTCGAGCGGTTTGACTTCGGCCGCTGCCAGCAGTTGTTGGCGGGTGAGCAGTTCGGCTTCGGCCACCCGTGCGGCGGCTTCACGCGATCTCAGGCTGGCCAGACGGGTCAGTTCCTCGACATTCGCACCGGGGAGCTCGCCATATTTGGCTCGGTCAGCGGCGATCCGTGCGTGGGTGCTTTCGATCTCGGCCAGGCGAGCGACTCGTCGGGCTTCCAGCGACTGCAGCTTGAGTCGATGCACATCGACACCCAGTCGGGCGGCGATGACCTGTTGCGAAAAGGGCTTCAGCGTGGGGTCCCCGAACGTGGTTGACACCAGCGAGGTTGCTCCCGGCTGACTGAACGAAGAACCGATCCAGCCATCGATACCAATGATGTCTTCTCCATCACGGTAAAGCGGGGCCTCGAAATCAAACTGCACGAGCGGGATGGGAGGTGCATCCGGGAGATCACCGGCTGGCCGAGGGGCGATGAGCGAGATGTCATCAATCGCAGCGATGGCTCCGGTATGGGCATCAAACGAAATCCCCTTAGTGGGGTCCCCGACCGGATTCCAGCCATTTCGAGCGACGGGGACGTGGTCGACCAACAATCGATTGTCCGCCAGCGAGCGAACGGATAACAGGCAGCGATCCGCTTGTAACTGGAATTGCAGGGAAACTTCAAACCGATTTTGCCCGGCGGAAAAGTCATAACGGCCGACTTCGAATTCGGTGAACGAGGCGGGTTGATAGGACATGATCCGTCCGGCGTCGAAGGCAACGTAGCCGGCAGTCAGTCCTTTGATGACATCTTTTCCCAACTGAAAATTGACGTGGGCATCCTTGAGGATTTGCAATTGAAAGCGAATCGTCGCTCCTTCGTCGAGTTGTTTGAGTTGCTGCAGTCGGTGCTGGACCAGCCGGCGGCCTGTCGTCGCGTCGAGCAGCAGCGATTGATCGCCGGAAAGTCCTGCCAGTCGTCCCGCCTGGCGTGAGACGATTCGGGCCTGAGCGAACGCCCCCTCGGCGGCATCGAGCTTGGCGGTGAATTCTGGCAGCACCGCTTCGACGGCCGTCCGAACCGAGGGCGTTTCGGCTTCGATGGCAGCGAGTGCCGCACGATGTTCGGCCAGGATGGTTTCGTGAATGGCGGGTCTCAAGCCGGGATACCAGGCCCGCGGGGGGAGCGGCACCGCATCAATCGGGAATGAACCATTAGCGAGAGCGACGGGTATTCCTGCCGGAATGGATCCCCGATCGGTTAACCGGTTTCTTTCATCTCCCCCGGTGTAGAACCAGGTGGTCGCCTCGGGATGTTTGTCGAAGATCCGAACGGCTCCGAGTCGATTGATCTTGCGGAGGACCGAGTAATCATATTCCTGAAACGGCCCCGGATCCGCCTCGCCGGGAACCCGATCCTGGCGAATCGAGATTGGTTCGAAGAAGGCTCGAAAACGGAAATAATCGGCCTGCGAAATCGGGTCGTACTTGTGGTCGTGGCAGTGGGCACAGTTCAGGGTCAGTCCGAGAAACGCCTTGCCGGTATGTTCGACGTTGCTGCGCATCCAGTCGTTCGGATTCAGGGCGTACCAGTTCCGAATCAGATAACCGGTTGCGTAGCCGGCTTCGTCGTTTTCGGGTGCAATTTCGTCTGCGGCGAGCATCTCGGCGACCATCTGACCATAGCTTTTGTCCTCGTTCAGCGACTTGACGATCCAATCACGCCAGCGCCAGATTTGGGGTGCACTGTTCCAGACATCCGGGACATACCGTCGTCCGTACCAATCGCTGTACCGCCAGACATCCATCCAGTGTCGTCCCCAACGTTCTCCATATTGAGCCGAATTCAAGAGTCGATCGACAACTTTTCCGTAGGCTTCGGGGGATGCGTCGGCAAGAAAGGCTCGCAGTTCTTCGGCGGTGGGAGGTAATCCGGTGAGGTCCAGGGTGACACGGCGGAGCAAGACCGACTTGGAGGCGGCTGGTTGGGGCTTGAGCTGATGGGCTGTCTGGGCTGTTGCCAGAAAGGCATCGATCGGATTCCGCAAGGGATCGGCGCCTGCGATTTCAGGAACCGCGATTTCAGGAACCGCGATTTCAGGAACCGCGATTTCAGGAACCGCGATTTCAGGAACCGCGATTGCGGGGACTGGTGGGCGGCGAGGGGGTTGAAAGGCCCAGTGGCTGCGTGGGTCGAGTTCCGGCTGTTCGGCGTCGGGCGAGACTGCACCCTGTTCGATCCAGCGGGTGATATTACGGATTTGATCGGCCGAGAGTGGTTCCCCTTCTGGCGGCATTCGTTGTGCGGGATCCGTCGACCGAATTCGCTCGATTAAGGGACCCGCGGATTCTCCCACGGTCATGACTTTGCCATTTTGGCTACCGTTTCGGATCAAGCGGCCGGCATCGAGTCGCAAGCCAGACTCTTGTTTGAGACTGCCATGACACGCGTAACAGCGAGCTTTCAGCAGCGGCTTGATGTCGCGGAGGTAATTGACCGAATCGGCCACGGGTTCTGCGTGTGCTGCAACCGAAACCAGTTGAAACAACAACAGGGTACATGGTAATCGCCACGAGTTACTCTGCATCACGTGATTTCCTTTGCCGTGACCGATCTGTCTCGATGGCAATGACCTGACATTGCAGGCATGAAGCTGCGGAGACATTGCATCGATGCAGTCATTGATTGTGGCCAAACCGGCGGTCGTTCGCTACCCATCAAGGAGAGAAGATGCGACAACTCTTTGTTTCGGTGTTTCTTTGTTGGCGGTGGAATCGCATGTCGAGGGGACCGATTCACGTTATACTACTTAACCTTCTGATGGCGAATTGATGTTGAGCCTGTTCACGATTCCTGGGTTGCGGGTCTGTTGGTTGTGAGTCTGTTGGTTGTCGGTTTCGGCATTTCCCTTTTTGAAAAAACACCATGCATCCTGCCGCGATTCCCAACGTCAGCACTCGATCGCCGAGGATTTGGCCGGTGGGGGTCGTGGCGCTTCTGGGTTGGCTGAGTATTGTTGCGTCGCTGGATCCTGCGGGGAGTTACTCCGGGATGCCCGAAGGGCCGGGGCTGACCATTGATGAAGTTTTCAATGTTGAACAAGGGGTTTATCTGGTTGAGCAGGGGCGGGCGCTCGGTTGGCTGAATTTGATTCCTGGGACTTCTCAGGAAGCGTATCGGCGTGAGCATGGATACAATCCCGATCATCCACCACTGGGGCGGTGGTGGCTCGGCGTGCACCAC
>JBIKZJ010000540.1:0-3815 GCA_044354755.1 Schlesneria sp.
GCTTCCCAGATGGTGAAGTTGCCGATGGGGTTCCCATCGCCGCTGCCGCTTTAACCGTCGTCGTCAACAAGCAGACCGACGGCTACTCGTACATTCCTGTCCCATAAACGAAGGAGCTTCTACGGTATGTCATTCAAATGCGTTCTGGTGATCGGTGGGCTTTGTGCGGCGTTTGTGGCTGTGGCCTGTGTGGGGCGGGCCGAGGAACAAAAGGCCGCGCCCGCGATCCGACCGATTCCAGATGGACCACTGGGAGACACCATCCGGCTGGGGCGGGATCTCGTTCAGAACACGACCAGCCATCGGTTGACGAAACCGTATGTCGGTAATGCGCTCAACTGCACGTCTTGCCATTTGAACAACGGGACTCATCCGCAGGCGGCCTCCTTCATTGGTGTCGCGACAGCCTATCCCGCCTGGTCCCCCCGAGAGAAGACTGTCATTACGCTTGAGGACCGCATCCTCAATTGCTTCATGCGCAGTGGCAACGGTATTCGTCCGCCTGTTGGAGGTGAAGTCTCAGTGGCAATCGCGGCGTACATTACCTGGCTCTCGACGGATCAGCCCATCCGGATGAACAACCAACGTCCTGCCGGTCCGAACGCGATTCGTCAACTGACACTGGAGAGCAAACAGGCCGACCGCCAACGCGGACAGAAACTCTATGCGGAGCGGTGTGCGAGCTGTCACTCGGACCATGGACAAGGGGACAAAGAGAACCCGCCTGTGTGGGGTGCTCGCTCCTACAACCAGGGAGCCGGACTGGCGAACGACATTCAACTGGCATCCTGGCTCAAAGTCGCCATGCCGAAGGACGAAGCCGATCTCTCCGATCAAGACGCCCTGGACGTCGCCACTTTTGTGAACTCCCACGAGCGCCGCCAGTTTCGACTGGAAGATCATCTGCTCCCGCAAGCAAAGGGTGATCGAGAGTCCAAGGAGAAATAATCGCGTCCGTGCTGGCTCTCTTGATTGTGGATTGTCTGCCGACACCACATCGTCAAACCGGGGTCTGGGGATTTGTGCTGGCGTGCACAGCAACGTTCGGCACTGCTTGTCCCAGAACGGACAAGCAGAAATCGGCTGGAAGCCGATTCCACTGCGCCGATGGGTGGGGTGGCGCTGCCTCGGAGTCCTAAGAGAAGCTGTGCGCTTCGTCTTTTACGGATTGTCTGGTGGGACGACATCGTCAAGCAGCGGTCGGTGAATTTGTGGTTGTGAGCGTCGGTTCGTGCGACGGATTGTCCCAAAGCGGACAACCCGTCGCACGGACCTTAAAACGCAAGGATGGCGCGCGTTCTGGGGCATGGGTCACAAGAAAAGGGATTTATTTCTTTCCCCCTTAAGATGCTCTCCCTCCCTCCCGCTCCTGCGCCATTCGCGGTGCTGTGTCAGACAACCTCAAGAATTCGCTGTGGCAAGCGTACTTCGCGTTCAAACGGAGGCGTGACACCTGTCAACCACTTGTGTATCCGCTCGGAAGAGGTCAAAATTGAATTCCTTGGCTTGCCGCGAATCGGGTGGCCGGTGAATCCCAGTCTTGAACTTGAACAAAATGGAACAGCAGCAATGTCGACGGGAAACTACCTCAATGATTTGTTTGGTCTTCACGGCTTGACCGCAATCGTGATCGGTGGCACCGGGACCTTGGGAGGCTCGTTTTGCGATGCACTGGCGGGGGCCGGAGCTCACGTGCTGGTGGTGGGGCGGAATGAAGAACATGGGAGCGAACGTGTTCGCCTGATCCAGGAGCGGGGTGGATCCGCCGAGTATTTTTCCTGCGATGCGACGCGGCATGACGATCTGAACGGACTGGTCAGCCACCTGCGGGCAAATGGGCGCGAGGCCAATATCCTTATCAACGGTGCCGGGGTGAACTCGGCCACCCCCTTTCTGGATATCGGTGAAGAAGAATGGGAGCGGATTCTGAATGTCAACCTGCGGGGTGTGCGACTCGCCTGTCAGGTGCTGGGGAAAGAGATGCTTGAACGAGGAACCAAAGGGTCGATCATCAATATCGCCTCGGTCAGTGCCGGTCCGCCGCTCTCGCGCGTCTTCACCTATTCGCTCACCAAAGCCGCAGTCATCAGCCTGACCCAGAACCTGGCTCGTGAATGGGCACCCAAAGGGATTCGTGTGAATGCACTTTCTCCAGGGTTCTTTCCCGCAGAACAAAACAAAAAAGTGTTGACTCCCGACCGGATCGAAAGTGTGATGCGTCATACGCCGATGGCTCGATTCGGTTCACCGGAAGAGCTGGCTGGGGCGATCTTGCTGCTCGCCTCGCCCAAAGCAGGTAGCTTCCTGACTGGACATAATCTGCTGGTGGATGGTGGATTCACCTCCATGACGATTTAGTACATGATTAAAAGAGGATTTCGTAAAAACGGCTCAGTCAATCACGGCTCAGTAAACCACGGCTCAGTAAAAACGGATTCGTAAACCACGGTATCTCCCCAATCCCTTTCAGAGAGACACACACAGTGCTGCACAACACCTGCTTTCGTTCACGGCTTACTTCTCTGCTGCCAGTCTTGGCAGTCCTGTTTTGCGTAGGATTTTCAGCGACGACCGTTCAGGCAGAGGATCATTGGATTTCGTTTGCGGGGGGTGACGGACCGGGTAAAGGAAAGCAGATCGTACTGGTGGGTGGAGACGAGGAATATCGTTCCGAAGAATGTTTGCCGCAGCTGGCGAAGATGCTTTCGTCCCAGCACGGGTTTCGCTGCACCGTTTTGTTCGCCATCGATCCCGCCTCGGGCGAAATCAATCCCGATGTGAACAACAACATTCCCGGCTTGGAATCGCTGAAGACCGCCGATCTGATGATCATAGCCGCCCGGTTTCGCAATCTTCCCGACGAGCAGATGCAGCACATTGTCGACTACATCGAATCGGGTCGCCCGGTGATCGGTCTCCGCACCGCCACGCATTCTTTCAACATTCCCGGTGGCAAGAAGTTTTCGAAGTATTCGTGGAACACCGATGACAAAACCTATGAACAAGGGTTTGGTCGTCAGGTTCTCGGAGAAACCTGGATCAGCCATCACGGAAATCATGGTTCACAAAGCACACGGGGACTGATTGTCAAGGGTCAGGAAAAGCATCCGATTCTGCGGGGAATCAAAGAAGGCGAGATTTGGGGCCCGACGGATGTCTATGGTGTCCGCTTGCCTCTCCCCGGCGATAGCGTACCGCTGGTGTTGGGACAGGTGGTGCAGGGGATGAAGCCGACCGATCCTGCCACGGAAGGTGCTCAAAACAATCCGATGATGCCGGTTGCCTGGACGAAGAGCTACAAAAGCGCTTCGGGCAAAACGGCTCGAGTCTTCACCACGACGATGGGTTCTTCGACAGACCTGGAAAATACAGGGGTCCGAAGGCTGCTGGTGAATGCCACCTACTGGTCGGTCGGTCTCGAAGACAAAATCACTGACACACTGACCACTGGGATCGTCGGCGAATACAAACCCTCACCCTTCAAATTTGGCGGCTACGTCAAAGGGAAAAAACCGGCCGACTACGCGAAGTAGTCGGATGTCTAACTTCGAATTCCGATTTGGCAAGATTCCGGGTACGTCCCCCGCAACGGTCGAAGTATCGCGACGGGGGCTTGTCGCTTCAATTACGATCATTATTGAGCCTGGGGCAAGGTTGCTAAATAGGAAGAAGACGATTAACCACAGAGGCACAGAGGCACAGAGGCACAGAGGCACAGAGAAAAAAACTATGGCGAGAGAGTGTGGAAGAATTTGATTTAAAATCAGGGGGTGGATTTGCCACGGGATTTTCGCGGACAGATTACAGGATTGATC
>JBIKZJ010000169.1:0-12563 GCA_044354755.1 Schlesneria sp.
CTAATTGGCGATCTGTTCCGTCCCGAACTGGATGAAACGCTCGATCTGATCAAAGAAGCGTTGCAGATTCCTTCGATGGCAGAAGCGGGATGATCTTTATCAAAGCTTTCATCACGTTATGACCACGACCCGCTTGCCACTCGTTGAAGAATTGAGTTCATCTCTGACTGTGATGGATGCGGTTCGGTGTTTGGCACACTGGCCGAGGTTATTGCTGTTGGAAAGTGCCCTGCAAAGAGAGCCTGTGGGGCGATTCAGCTTCTTGATGGCAGATCCCATCAACCACTGGACGTTGGCAGTCCCCTGCTACGGTACGGATCCACTGGCAGTTTTGCGATCTGTGTCCGAGCAGTGGGCTGAAGAGTCTCAGTCAGATCTGCCTCCTTTCCAAGGGGGGGTTGCAGGCCTGCTGGGCTATGAACTGGGACAATCGTGGGAACGGGTTGCAACATCTGGGCACGATGAATTCCAGCTGCCGGTGATGGCGGTTGGCTTGTATGACTGCGTGATTGCTTGGGACCATCAGACGAATAGAGTCTGGTTGATTTCGCAGGGATGGCCTGAATCCGATCTCCTGGCCCGCACAGACCGGGCGGCACGGCGGATCCGGTCCGTGAAACAATCCCTCGATGCGAACTTGGTTGAGCGACCTCCGTTCCTGTGCAACCAACTCCCTGAGATTGCTCCTCAATTTTCCTTGGCAAGTCATCCCCAGGTCACGAGTTCCTTTTCTCGTGAAAACTATCTCCGAACGGTTGAACGAGTCATTGAATACATTGATGCGGGGGATATTTTTCAGGCCAACTTGTCTCAACGCCTACTAACACGTGCCATCTCTGCACCCTCTGAACTCTACGGCCGACTGCGGATGGTCAACCCCGCACCCTTTGCGGGACTGATGCAGTGGGAGGACTGGTCCATAGTGAGTGCTTCTCCGGAACGGTTTCTGAGTGTCACCAACGGAGAGATTGAGACTCGTCCGATCAAGGGGACCCGACAGCGGAAACGGGGGCCCGAGGCAGACCTTTTTACCCGTGATGAATTGCGGCAAAGTGAGAAAGATCGGGCGGAAAACGTGATGATTGTGGATTTATTGCGAAATGATCTGTCACGAGTCTGTCTGCCGGGGACTGTTCGAGTCCCGCAGTTGTGTGCGGTCGAGTCGTACGAGACCGTGCAACATCTGGTCTCGGAAGTCCGTGGCCACCTCGATCCTCAATACACCATTTGGGACCTGTTTCGAGCAACCTTTCCAGGGGGGTCGATCAGTGGAGCCCCGAAAGTCCGGGCGATGCAAGTTATTGCTGAGCTCGAACCGACTGTTCGCGGCCCTTACTGCGGCAGTCTGTTTTATGTGGGTGCCGACGGAAAGTCGGACAGCAATCTGTTAATTCGGTCCTTTGTCCAGCGATATGGCTGGCTGCAGTGTCATGTCGGGGGGGGAATTGTGGCACAATCCAATCCTGAGGCCGAGTACGAAGAGACATTAACCAAGGCGGCGGGTATGCTCAGGGCACTCACAAAAAACGAGTCCTGATCAATGAGTCCTGATGGCGACAGCGTCAGGTTTTCCTCACCTCATCAAGATTCCTCATGATACTGCTCATCGATAATTATGACAGCTTTGTCTACAATCTAGCGCGATATTTCGTCGAGTTGGGCTGCGAAACCCGCGTTGTGCGTAACGATGCGATGACGGTCGCACAGGTCAAAGATCTGAAGCCCCAGGCAATTATCATTTCTCCCGGCCCCTGTACCCCCTTAGAAGCAGGAATTTCGATAGATCTGATTCGTGAGGCGAGTGACACCATTCCTTTGCTGGGTGTTTGCCTGGGGCATCAGGCGATCGCGGCCGCGCTGGGGGGAAAAGTGATTCGTGCCTCGGAACCCGTGCATGGTCGAACTTCGATGATCGACCATTCGGGGCGAGAACTCTTTGCCGGTATTCCGACACCCCTGCGGGTTGCCAGATATCACTCGCTGATTGTGGAAGAAGCCTCGCTACCACCTGAGTTGATCATTACCGCGCGGACGTTCGACGGGGTTGTGATGGGACTCAGGCACCAATCGCGACCGCTATATGGTTTGCAGTTTCATCCCGAATCGGTACTGACACAATTCGGACGTCCCTTGCTCGCTAATTTCTTGCAAATTGCCAAAGTCGATTTTCAGCCCAGTTCGCTGGTCGATTGGTCCGAACCAACTGTAAAGAACGATGACTGGGCTGGTCCTGTTGTTTCCTGGTAGTTTTTGATTTGAAATCACCGTTTTGATCACCGCCTGGCGGGTTCCCTGCAGGCACACTTCTGTTTGCAGTCTTTGACTGACCACAAAAAACCTCCCAAGTTTCTCAGCTTCGCATCCGGTTGACTGATTTCGCTTTGAACACGATCTGTCGCATCACAGCGTGGCATGCGAGGCCTGAATGCGTTATACTCGCTCACTATTGCTGGTGTGGCGCCAAAACGCTCCCCAGCCACACACCTCGCTCAAAACCATAGATATTCCGCCTTTTTGCCAGTACTTCCCGTATTGCTTACGGGTGAAAATTGCTCGATCCGCTGCGATGGATTCACTCCGCAGCTTGACTATTCGTTCATCAGTAAGGAACCGCATACGATGGCAGTATTTCTTGGGATCGATGTTGGCACCAGCGGCACAAAAACTTTAGCAATGCGTGAGGACGGAACGATTCTCGCCAGCGCAACCGCCGAGTACGAACTTTCTTCCCCGAAACCTGGCTGGTCCGAGCAAAATCCTGAAGACTGGTGGGAAGCAACTCAGACCACCATTAAAAAGGTGATGAAAACAGGCAAAATCAAACCGGATGATATCGCCGGGATTGGTTTAACAGGCCAGATGCACGGAAGTGTTTTTCTCGATAAGCAAAACGAGGTGATTCGCCCCGCGATTCTCTGGAATGATCAGCGAACGGCGCAGGAATGTCATGACATCGAGACCAAGGTCGGTGGTCGAGCGAAACTGATCGAAATGGTGGCGAATCCCGCATTGACCGGATTCACCGCACCCAAGATCCTTTGGCTGAAGAATCACGAACCGAAAAATTATGCCAAGGTAGCGCATATTCTGCTGCCAAAAGATTATATTCGCTTCCGGTTAACTGAAGAATTTGCAACCGATGCCAGCGATGCCTCTGGAACATTACTGCTCGATGTCAAAGCCCGCCAATGGTGCAAACCACTCATTGACCGCCTCGACATCAAGATGTCAGTCCTCCCCAAGGTCTTCGAATCGGAAGATGTGACGGGGGTTCTCACCGAAGAAGCGGCCAAGTTGCTGGGGCTGAAGAAAGGGGTTCCCGTCGTGGGGGGGGCCGGCGATCAGGCCGCCGGGGCTGTCGGCAACGGGATCGTCAAGCGAGGCATCATCTCGGCAACCATGGGGACCAGCGGTGTGGTCTTTGCCCACAGTGATGATGTGCAGATTGACCCTGCAGGACGGGTCCATACATTCTGCCATGCGGTTCGCGGCAAGTGGCACGTGATGGGCGTCGTACTCTCTGCGGGTGGCAGTCTGCAATGGTATCGAAATCAGCTCGCACACGCCGAGATGACCGATGGCAAACGCCTCAAAACAGATCCCTACAACCTGATCACGGAACAAGCCGCCGAAGCGCCTCCCGGCTGTGAGGGTCTCTTCTTCCTCCCGTATTTAACCGGAGAACGAACGCCGCACGCCGATCCGAACGCACGCGCCTGCTGGATTGGACTCAGCCTGCGTCATGGGCGCTCGCACATGATCCGCTCGATCATGGAAGGGGCCACGTTCGCCATGCGAGATTCGCTGGAAGTCATCAATTCGATGAATATTCCGATTCGGGAAATCCGCCTCTCGGGTGGGGGTGCCCGCAGCGATTTCTGGCGTCAGATGCAGGCCGATGTTTACGGACGTCGCGTCAGTCTCATCAATACCGAAGAAGGCCCTGCATTTGGTGCCGCACTGCTGGCAGCTTCCGGAACGGGCAAGTACAAATCGGTTGTTGAAGCCTGTACGGCAGCGATCAAAGTGGTGTCGAGTACCGATCCGCAGGCCGAAGCCAAACGGATCTATACCAAGTCCTACCCGATGTTCGGCAAGCTCTATAAAGCGTTGAAAAACGAATTCCTGGACATCGCGAAAATTGTGTCCGAGTCCTAGTGGTTCGCCCTCCGAAAAACACCCCGTCGTTCTTCCTTGTCGACAAGGGAGAACACCGCCAACGGTTGCTATAAAAGTTCAAAATGGGAAGTCGAGCGTTCGCTGCAAACGAACGCTCGACTTGGAGTTTTCATCGGTGTTGTCGGCGACATCGCCCGAGTTGTGAGTGACGCTCGATCATGCCTGAATGCGCTGCGAATGGATCCGCTAACCACTTGCCAGAACCGGGAACACCTCCCGATCCACTGCAAATGACTCCTCAATTCCAAAAGCTGTGCGAGGTGATTGCCAAGCTACGGTCACCAACTGGCTGCCCGTGGGATCGGGCTCAGACATTAGAATCCATTAAGCCCTACACACTGGAAGAAACCTACGAGTTGCTCGAAGCGATTGATTCGGGTGATGACGCGGCGATTATGGAAGAACTGGGCGATGTACTTCTACAGGTAATGCTCGATAGCCAGATCGCTGCCGATCAGGGGCGGTTCAATTTGATCGATGTGGTCGAGGGCTTAACCCAAAAAATGATTCGACGTCATCCCCATGTGTTTGGTGACACCGCAGTGGCCACGGCCGAGGATGTCACCCGCAATTGGGATCAGATTAAGCAGGTCGAAAAACAGGATCGTGAATCGATCTTCGATGGACTTCCCGCCGCACTCCCCTCACTCGCTCGAGCGGCCCGGTTGTCGAAAAAAGCGGCACGGGTCGGTTACGATTTTCCGACGCGTACCATGCTCTTCGATAAGCTTCGTGAAGAATTGGGTGAACTGGCTGACGAGTTATTTCCCTTGGGAGAAATTCCACAGGTTCCCGCGGCGGTCGATCAACCTGTTGAGCCAGACCCCGAACCTTTTGACACCGATCGTCAGCGGCGAATCGAATCCGAGCTCGGCGATGTGCTGTTCGTACTGGCAAATATCGCCCGTCGCTGGCATATCAATCCGGAAGAGGCCCTGCGCAGCAGCAATGCCAAGTTCCAGCGACGTGTGGAATACATTGAACGCCGGCTGAAAGAACAGGGACAAGATATCCGGACCGCCACGCTACTCGAGATGGAACAATACTATCAAGAAGGGAAACGGCGGGAACGGGAGTTGCCTGAATCAACGCCCTCTTCCGAAGACAGGCAGTCTGCTGGCTAACCGTAATTTCTCATCGCCGTTTCGCTTCTGATCGCCGTTTCCTCGACTCACGGATTTAACGTGCGACGGTTGAAACGGCCTTTTCGAACTCAGCATTCTGGAACAAGAGTGGCATCAATTCGCAACCCTGATCCAGACGGCACGACGAGGCTGCCGCGGCGATTTCGTCGTAGGTGACAGCACCATCTGCCACGAGGCCGGTACCACACATGGCAAACGGAACATAGCCATGACTATGTGTTTTCGTTCGTAAGAACGTGGGGTGGTCGGGACAGATCAACAGGCGATAGTCACCCTGTGATCGAAGATAGTCATGCACCGGGCCGACAATATGCTGATCGATCCGTTCCAAGGCGCGAACTTTTTCATCGGCCTTCCCTTCGTGTGAGGCCTCATCCGTCGCCTCGACATGCACAACCATGAAATCCGTAACCTCATCCTTCAAAGCCTGAATCGCGGCTTTTCCCTTCGCAGCATAGTCGGTATCGAGATACCCGGTGGCCCCCTCAACCTCGATCACGCTCCATCCCAGTAACCGTCCGAGACCGCGCAAGAGATCGACCGCTGTAATCACCGCCCCCCGTTGCCCGAAACGCTCGTAAAACGAAGTCAGTGCGGGGCGTTGCCCTTGCCCCCAGAGCCAGGTTTGCGTTGCGGTGTGTGACCCCGTCGCGGCACGTTCGGCGTTAGCCGGACAGGCGGTCAGCAGAGATTTACTCCGCTCCATCAACTCTCGCAAGAGTTCCGCACCAGGTCCTTGAGGGAGATACGGTCCGATCAACTGCTCGGTAATGTCATGCGGCGGAGTCGTCATGGTCGTGGGACTAAAAGGAGCCGGGGTATTTCGCGCTCGGTAGACCAGCAGATTCCGATAGCTGACACCGGGGAAAAATTTCCAGTGTTCATTTCCACATTGATCCCGTTGCAGTGTTTCAATCAGCTGACGAGCCAGTGTGGACGGGATCTGTTCGGCGGTAAAGCTGACCATTTTTTCGTCGACGACGGTGACAAAATTGCAGCGAATGCACCAATCGAGCGGGCCGAGTTCGATCCCTTGTGCCGCCGCTTCCAGAGGTGCTCGACCGGTGTGAAATTTCAGCGGGTCATACCCGAAGAGACTCATTGTCCCCACATCGCTTCCGGATGGCATCGAGGCGGGGACATGGTCTGCCTGACCGACAAAACCACTGGCAGCAACCGCATCCATGTGTGGAATGACCGCCGCCTGCAGCGGTGTTTTCCCCCCTAGCGAGGGTTGTGGTTCATCGGCGGCACCATCGGGAATCACTAAGACAAATTTCATACCACTTCCTCTCGCTCTGACTCGTCGAAGAGAACTTGTTACTCTTCGAACTATTATTCATCGAAGACAATTTGGTCCGCAGCAAAGACTGGGCCTTCGACACACACGCGGCGATAATCCCACGTCCCATCGTCCTGTCGAATCCGCGCGACACAACTAAAACAAGCCCCAAATCCGCAAGCCATCGGCGTCTCGAGCGAGAGCAACCCCGGTACGTTCGCACTTTGGATTAGCCGGACAACCGCTTTCATCATCGGTTCGGGGCCACAGCAATAGACCATGGCCGGGGGGACTGCGGCAGTCACCAGCGGTTTCAGCAGATCTGTGACATACCCACGGTAACCAGCAGATCCATCATCGGTTGCGATCTGAACCTCGATTCCCTCGTCACGAAACGCATCGACTCCCGCCAGATATTCGGCACTACGCACTCCATAACAAAGCGTGATGCGGGAGGGGACTTGAACCACCTCACGAGCGGGAATCCCATAAACACGACGGCGAAGTGCTTCACGGATCACAGCGAGAAACGGAGTCTGCCCAATTCCGCCTGCCGCAATCACCAGATGCCCCGCGGGTGGAACAGGAAAGCCATTTCCCAAGGGGCCCCAAAGTTCAATCTGGTCCCCTGCCACCAAGGTTTCCAGCACCGATGTCATTTTTCCCACAATGACGTAACCAAATTCGATCCCCTGTGGCTCACCCATCTCATTCGTGTAGATGTCATACAGAGCAAAGGGTCGACCGAGCAGCGGATCGGGACGATTCGGGATGCGAACCATCACAAACTGACCCGGTCGGATTTGCCGGGCGATCCCAGGGCAATCAAGTCGAATCCGTCGTGTGTTTTTTGCCCAAGCAACGTGTTCGACAACGGTTGCCAGTTGCTGAAGTGCAGTCGAGACGAGCCCTGGCAGATCAAGGGGAGGGAGGGGAATCGAATTCATCGTTGATTCGTATTATCCGGGAAAACAGAATTATCAACATCATTTCAGAGCCCCCGCGTACGACGGGCTCATTGGACAAGCAGATTGCTGGCAACGGGACTGTCCCTCAGTTGGCGAACAACCCCCGTTTCCTCTCGCATCCCTTAGCGACGTGGCTTCTTACCTCGCGAGTTACCTCGATTTGCTGCGGGCATGCGGGATGTTGGTTTGTTACGCGGCTTGCCGACCCCTTTGATTCTGCGTCGGTTCGGATTGACGACTTCGCTTTTCCGCCATGAAGGGCGACTGCCAGGATCACTCGAAGCATACTGCTTGAGCACTCGCACTTCCGAAGGGGTCATGGGACGGTAGGCTGCCGAGTCGAGTTCGCCCAGTTTCATCGGTCCGAACGCGGTTCGTTTCAGCTTCAGCACCTTGTGGCCCACGCGGGCGAAGAGTCGTCGCACCTCGCGATTTTGACCTTCGGTCAGGATCACTTCCACCAGCGTGCTTTTTCCATTGGATTTCACCCGGCGAACATCCCGCATGCGGAATTTGCCTTCTGTGAAATGGAGGCCTTGCCTGAGTTGCTTGAAGGTGTCGTCGGTCGGGATCCCCGCGATGATACAGCGATAAACCCGTTCGACCTGAAATTTGGGGTGTGCCAGTGCATGAGCCAGTTCACCATCGTTGGTGACAATCAGCAGTCCTTCCGACGTTTCATCCAATCGACCGACAGAAAACAGGCGGCCATGCCAGGGGGGAAGCAGATCGATCACCCGCGGACGCCCTTGAGGGTCGGAGTTCGAGCAGACAACACCGATCGGCTTGTTCACCAAAAAGTATTGTTTTTTCTGAAATTTGATCCGTTCACCATCAACGCAAACTTTTTGCTCAAGGGCGTCAACTTTCATTCCCAGTTCGGTCACCGTTTCACCATCGACGGTGACGCGGCCATCGCGAATGTATTCCTCACAATGACGGCGCGAGGCGATCCCTGCCGAAGCGAGAACTTTTTGCAGTCGTTCTACGGACGAATCCTCATCGGGGAGAAAATTTTCGTCATGGTCATCGTCTTCGTGGCGGTCAGCTTTGCGGGGTGGTCGAGGCATAAAACAGATTTCACAAACGAATTCGGGTGCAGGGATTTCATCTCGTATCCTATCGAAACAGGACGCCCTGAGAAAGGAAGACCCAGGATTCGGGTTTTGCCGTTACCAACTCAAGCAGGGAGCGGTGAGATTCCCGGTGGATTCTCGATGGGGTGAATTCACCATTTTCAGGTAAATTGTTCTTCATTGACAAAACTCTCGGTTTGAAAACCGTCTACGGTTTTGGTAGGGTGTGCAGTATGGAGTACCGCACGTGGTGGACTGGGGCGTCGGTTCCCGTTTGCGACAGCGACACAAGGAAGCCGTATCAATCAAAGGAGTCACCTCATGATTCGTCGTCCGGAATTGAATCGTACGTCCCGCAGAGCGGGCTTTACCCTGATTGAACTGCTGGTGGTGATTGCCATCATTGCGATGCTCGCAGCACTCTTGCTCCCTGCCGTCCAGAATGCCCGCGAGGCAGGCCGACGGGCACAATGTATTAACAACATCAGGCAAATTGTGCTGGCAATGCACAACTATGAAGGTGCGTTTCGGTGCTTCCCTCCTGGTTTTATCCAGCCAGGAACCGGGGGGGGCCAGATCGGTCCTCTACCACAACCCGCTCTGATTGACACCGTGCTGAATCGTCAGAAAGTCTTTACAAACGTCACTCAATGGTACATGGCCCCCGAATGGGGCTGGCATGCGTTTATCATGTCACAAATGGATCAAGGAACAATCAATCTTGATTTTGCTCAGGCGAAATTCGGATCGAACAATATTGCATCACCGAATGAACAGTACATCAGGACCGCGATCCCATCGTACATCTGCCCCAGTGCCAAATCGTTGCCATCCGGTCGACCTGGATCGGGGATGTCCCAAGGTTGGGCGTATGGGACTTATCGTGGTTCCATGGGCGCTTATGACACCAGCAGTGCGGTTAATAATGCTCCTAAGGTCCCCAATGGCATGCTTTACGACGGCAGTTCGGTGCGATTTAGCGATGTCACCGACGGAACTTCCAACACGATTCTGGTGGGCGATTCGCTGTTTGGCTTCTGGGCGGATGGCTTCAGTTGCTGTGTTCGAGTTTGGGATGACCCCAATCACCCTGACTTATTCGACGCTTACTGGCAGGCGACTGCCGCGAATTCCGCCCCGCTGCAGTTCTTCAGCTTTGGTAGTGGGCATAGCAGTGACATTTGCGTATTTGGCATGACCGACGGTTCAGCCAAAACCGTATCCAAAAAGGTTGACGTCAATGTGTTCAAGGCAGTTTCATCCCGCAATGGCGCCTTGCGCGGTTTCGTGCAGGGTGTCAACATCGAAAACGTGACCGAAGGCTGGTGAAAGGCTGGTGATTCGTGTTGATGAAGAATCATTCCCATCACCGGCCTCTCGTTTTTGTGTGTGACGGAATCTGAGTGGTCATGGGATCAATCGATTTTGGATCCGATTTGGATTTTGGTCCGCAAACTTCTCGTGTTTTCCCTATGATGATTTCGATTCTGGTGAATGGTGAGTCCCAGGCGGTCGCTGCAGAGGCGACCGTTTCGGACCTACTGAAACAACTCAAAATGAATCCCAAGTTTCTCGCGGTTGAACTCAACCGTCATGTCGTTCCCCGCGGCCAACATGATCAAGTGACGTTGAACGCAAATGATCAGCTTGAGATCGTGACACTTGTCGGAGGCGGCTGAAACGGCGTTTATGACTCAATTCAACTCTCCCCCGCTGCGGTTGGGGTCGCATCTGTTTTCTTCTCGTTTGATCGTCGGAACCGGCAAGTACTCGACCTTCGAACAGATGCGAGAATGCCTCGAAATCAGCGGAGCTGACGTCATCACGGTGGCCGTACGGCGCGAACGGCTGGTGGATGCCGCCGGGCGAAACATTCTCGATTTCATCGATCTCAAACGCTATACCATTCTTCCCAATACGGCCGGCTGCTTTACCGCTGATGATGCGGTTCGTACAGCCCGTTTGGGTCGAGAAATTCTGTTAGGACTCGAAAACCCAGGTGCCAGCTGGATTAAACTCGAAGTTCTCGCCGACAAAAAAACGTTATTGCCTGATCCTGTGGCCACGCTGGAAGCGACAAAACAGCTGGTCGCGGATGGATTTGAGGTCCTGTGCTATTCTTCGGACGATCCGATTATCGCCCGCAGGCTAAAGGAAGCAGGAGCGACCTCGGTCATGCCTGCGGGGAGTCCCATTGGGAGTGGTCAGGGGGTACTGAACCCCAACAATATTCGCATCTGTCTGGAATACCTGAAAGAAAACGACCCAACCTATCCTGTGATTATTGATGCGGGGGTTGGTACGGCGAGTGATGTTGCGTTTGCGATGGAGTTGGGCTGTGACGGAGTCCTCTTGAATACCGCCATTGCCTCAGCCCAGGATCCGCGGCAAATGGCAGAAGCAATGCGACTCGCCTGCCATGCGGGCTATCTCGCTGCTCGTTCGGGTCGCATCCCTAAAAAGCTGTATGCAACCGCCAGTAGCCCCGACTCCGGACTGATTACACCCTCGTAATTTCCGAATCACGATCCGAATCACGATTTGTTTGTCGCTGCGGCAACGCTAAGATACGATGAGTCGATTGCTGTGTGCGATCACCGGAACATCAAGGTTCAAGTCTCGCATTTGTAAGCGTCATTCGTTTCCAGACGGGTAATCGCGGCTTGAGGTGCAAAGACCATGAACGATCGTCTCAATTGGATGATTCCTTCTTTTACGTTGGGACGTCTGTTTTCCACCGAGATTCGCGTCAGCGCCTGGTTTGCCATCGTTCCTCTCATCGTTTATCCACAACATGGGTTGTGGATGGGTTTAACGGTGACAGCCATCATGTTTGTGTCGGTTTTTCTGCACGAATTTGGGCACATCTTTGCAGCACGCTGGACGGGTGGAAATGGCGATGAAATCCTGATGACCCCCGTTTGTGGTTTGGCGTTTGTGCAACCCGCAAACGGACATTCGGGACTCGCCATCACCTCGGCAGCCGGCCCGCTGGTCAATTTGTTGATTTGCCTGATCCTCTTTCCCGCATGGTACGCACCCGAATCGCTACCGAATGCCTTCAACCCCTTAGTCTTACCCGTCAGCGAAGTCCCTTGGTCGAATCCCTGGTCGGATCTGGGTGTACTCGCGTTTACCCTCAACTGGCTCTTGTTTCTCGTCAACCTCTTACCCGTTCTGCCGCTCGATGGAGGTCAAATCCTCCGCGCGATCCTCTCGATGCGAATGGACGCGAATCTCGTCAATCAGATGGCACTGCGAATTGGCCTGATCGTCGCCATGATCATTCTGGTTTTGGGGACCGCCTTTGACAAAAGTCAAATTGTGTTACTGGGGACTTTTGTTTTGACTTCCAACCTTCTGCAGTTATTTCAGGAACGAATGCAAGAGGCGATGGGAATTTCCAGCCTCGGCTACGATTTCTCCTCGGGTTACGACAGTCTCGAACAATCCTCAGCGGATGCGACCGAACGGAATTCTCGCAGCACGGTCAAACTCGGACCAATCCAACGCTGGCGAGAACGACGCCGGATGCAGCGTGAGCAACAAGAGTTACAACAGCAGGAAGCAGTTGAGCAGCAACTCGACTCGCTGTTGGCCAAGGTTCATGAACAAGGCCTCCACTCGCTCTCGGAACAAGAGAAAAAACAACTCCGCAGATGCAGCGAACTGCTGCAAAAACGAGGACCCCGGGGAGGCTAGAACGGGATACAGACGAATTCAGACGGACTTGTATCTCGACGGGCTAATCTTCAAGATTCAGGGGTCACGGTTGTGGTGGGCAATACTCATCAATGTACCTCGACACCTCGACGGGATTGTTTTTTGAATTTCGAGATTTCCTGAACAAAACGACACAACGCATGTTGACCAGCCTGCAATTGAAGAATTTCAAAGGGTGGAAGGATACGAA
>JBIKZJ010000542.1:0-3804 GCA_044354755.1 Schlesneria sp.
CGGCGAAATCCAAGGGTTCAGGAATCGTTTCCGTCGATCGACTGAAAACCCTCATTGATTTTACGCCTCCACATTTTTTCTAGACAAAAACCGACATGAATGATAGGCAGTGCGAGGCCCGTGCCCCCCGCCTTTTTTCATCCAAGAAAACGTCTCCTGTCAATCATTATTGGGACGTATCCTCGTTTTTTGTAGCGGCGCAGGCGGGTCGGTTTTCATCCCCCCTCTTCGAACGAAACGGGATAACAACCTCTGATCCAGCACCAAAACGTGAATCGAGGAGCAGGAACGTGTCAATTTAATGATCCGCGTCCCCTTCGAATTTCTTCTGCTTTGAGTCTTCCGATTCCTGGTATTTGTACTTGGATTGAAAGTCCGGTGAGCGGTTTATCGTCAGCAACGGCCTTACTCGGTGATTCCACCCGCTGAGAACTTCCTGATACTCCTCCTCCGTCTCGAATTGATTTCTCTCTGGCCTTGGGGGTAAGTGACCTGTCATTTGGTTTTCTTTCTGCATCTGTAAATCGATGCCTTTACTCACGTTTCTTAATTACATTACGTTTTTTTACGAATGTCTCGACAATCGAGGGATGAATCGACCCGTTTTTGCGATGTCACCACGGTGCTGCTCGCCATATCGATCAATCAGCAGGAGGTCTTCATGTCGATGGTTCACACTGGTTCACGCAGGTTTGTCACAGCGACATTCCGGTCAAGCGGAGGATTCTGATCACACCATTATCCATGCCACACTCAACCCGACCAGCAGAACGCCGCCAACCAGGATGACCAGACATCCAACTGGCTTCGGCAGCCCATTGCGAATCAGGCGACCAGCATCGGACTCGTAACCAACCGCCCGTTTGATCTTCCTCTTCTCATTGCCCCACCAGCGGAATGGTTTGAGTAATGCCGTAATCCCCAAGTCTTTCTTGATACGCTTTTTCGCCGCTGTGATTCCAAGGATGGTTTTCCAAGAGGGACGGCGATATCGAAAGAATTTCATGGATTTTGTCTTAATTGAAATCGGTTAATGAGGAACAGAGGATGCGGTTTATTTACGGTCCACACTGCTGACGGCCTTGCCGCTTAATTATTTCGTCGCAGAAACAATGACTCGGTCTGCGGCAGAGAGCACATAAGCCTCGTCTTCAATCAAATGGTGTGTTTCACTCACGATGGTTCCGAAGCCGTTTTTTGTTTAAGGTGTGTTTTCGCTGTGTCTCCGAATGCCCCCCCCGAATTGGATTCTCCTGCCCGTTAATTCAGAACGACCGGCTCAAAGTGGCCTGCTGCGTGCAGCCGGTCAAAAAATTCGGTGAGTTGTGCTGCAAAAGGGGGTGAATCGAGCTTGATGCCGACTTCAATATTTCGCTGCTGGGCCGCCTCAGAGAAGTTTGCCGACGAAATGAAGACTCGACGACGATCGACGATGATGGTTTTGGCGTGCAGACTGGATTTCTGCGCTGGATCAATCTCGACCGAACGGGGATCAAAGAAAATCTGGGGATAAGGACGGTCTTTGGGCCATTGCGATTCTCTGAATCGTTTGGCAAATCGGCGCACCAGTTCAGACGGTGCTGAGGTGTCTCCTTGCGAACGCTGAATATCAAGGAACAGTCGGACCCGAAGTTCCGGCACGGCAACCATCCGGTCTGCCAGAGATTCGAATACCTTTTGCCCCTGATAGACCGCATAACCCGCGAGTAGCACCGACTGATGAGCATGGGCGAATAGCTCACGAACGACGACACTTGTGTCTCGTCCGCCGGTCCCCTCAACGTCAGGGCCGGTCGTGACGAGATCCACCATTTCCTCGAAACGAGGACGACGCTGTCGATCGGTTCGGATGAGTTCAAGGCTGAATGCGATCTGGTCCGAGGTAAAACCCCGCTGGCACAATTGATCCAGGGCGTTCGCGGCCTCCTCGGCAATATCCCGTGACAAGACTCTCTGAACGGCGGTCGCCGTGTACGGCGGCACTAACCGATTGGTCCGCAGTGCATTGGCGGCTTCTTGAAGGTCGCGATCGGAAAACGTATGTAACAAATGGGTCATGGTTTGGCTGTCCGGAAGAATTCCACCCCCAAATGATCCATCGTCGGCACCACCAGTGCGCGATCGAGAAATTCATTCTGTTGTTCGCACGATGTTTCGGCGATTAACAGGCATCCGTGACACGCCGCTCCGTGCAGGTGTCGGTTTTCATGTTTACTCGACGGTTGATGTTGGGAGCAGACAGGATCGTTCGAGCAGAGTTCCCCGAGTTGCAGCGCGTTGTCAATATGCTCGTGAATTCGACGGCCAACCTGAATCAATCCACCCAGCGTCCCTTCCGCATCCGATGAACCGGTATAAAGCAGCACGCCATATCCGACATCAGGTATCGCATAGATTCGTTCCCGGATCGAACTTGCGGGATATCCACACTCCAATGCCACTGATGTAATCAACATGTGCGAAAAGGAATGCAGCATGATGTAAGGCAAACCGGGAAAAACGCGATGAGTTCCAGTGTGGGAACGCTTCCAGCTATCGAATCCCGCTAACAGTTGCTCCCCTCGTTTGTAGACATCATTCTCGAAGTCATTACGGTCCCACCAGCTCTCAACCGCCTTTCGGTTAAACTCGATAAATACCCCTTCACCACGGTTCTCGATCGCTGGCAACCAGGTAATTTCGCGCCCTAATGATGCGCGGCGAACCCCGATTTCCAATTCGCCATCGGTATCGGGTGCCGCCGATTCGAAACGAGTGAAACCGACTTGCGCGACAACTTCCCGCAAGCGATGAACAAGAATCACCCGCGAAATGTCGCGCATCCAAGGCCGATCCCAGACGGTACGAGGAAGGCTCCGTGCGAAGAAATTGCCGTTTGGCTTGTCGTCACCCAGTTCTTCCTTGGATGCAATCAGCGTTTCCAGCTCGGCAACTTTTACGGTCTTTTCGGGTTGAACATTTCCTTCCTTTCGCATTTGCAATTCGGCAAACGCTTCTTCGTCAGTGATCGCTGCGAGTGCCTCTTTCACTTTTGACTTTTTTCGCTCGTAACGAAGTTCTTCAATCGTCTCGACGGCTTCGAGATTATCCCAGGCCGCATCAACCGCTAGTTTGATGATTTCATCCCGATCCGGCAACGAAATCACCGTGAGCTTTTGGGGGAAGTAGGCATTACTGGCCGTACGAATCAAAAGTCGGCTCGGCTCGGCACATTGCTCGCGAGAACCCACACCCAGCCAAGGTCGTTGCCCGTCGCACAAACCGAGAGATCGATTCTGGAGTTGGGATGCTTCAGCCACGCTCCGCTGCGCCTTGCCGCACTCGCACCGGATCCACACTTCGGTCAAATCACCACTCGTCCCCCGTTCTTCAATCCATAACTGACGGTATTTTGACGCACAGTCGTTTTTGCCGTTGTGGACAAAGGAATACCAGTCGATGTCACCGATATGTCCAGCACGGCAGGCTCGAACAAACCGAATTGGAACCACCTTCAGTTTTTTCTTATTCCGATCAATGTATTTTCCACGCGCCAGTCCCTTTCGATGAACTAATAGACGGGATCGATTTGTCGAAATTGGATCGAGTGAATCCACATTCTGTGTGATGAACCACTCAGGAAACTGAAAACAGGGAATGCCGGTGACTGGTGCGTGGGGATCTTCCTGTTCCGTCGGGGGGGTAAACATTCGGACGCTGGGGACCTCGCACACCCTCGCCAGCTTTGCAGCCAGTCTCGGCTCAAAAATTTCGTCACCACCCGATGACCAGAAATCGAGACCCGAAATTAATACCGAATGATCT